>CAYRLN010000282.1:0-2975 GCA_964425065.1 uncultured Lachnospiraceae bacterium
AATCCGTGCTTACGGATTTTTTCCAGACACACCTTGAATGCTTCTCTCTCTTTTTCTTTGTTTGCTGCTTCCTGCTCGATATCCTTCTGGGTTGCGATACGGAGCACCGGTTTCAACGGCTGGACAACCTTGTCGTCCGGCACTTCTTTCGGCTCAGCTACGACTGTACCAAACTCAATGCCTCTTGCGGTTTCAACAATAACATGCTCACCTTTTTTTACTTCAAATTTGCCCGGATCAAAAAAATATATTTTACCCGCTGTGCGGAATCTTACACCAATTACTCTTATCATCTATAAACCTCCAATTAATTCTGTTTTATCAGAATTTTTATTTCCTTGGACAGTATAGCACAAATCCGCTTTCCTGCCAATCCACTATCCTCTGACAGATTTAACCGTTTTCTTTAATCTCCATCAGAAGTAATTCCATCGTTAATTCAAAATTTACATTTGCATTCAATCTGTTTTTTGCGGTCTCAAGAGCCTGTGTCACCGACTCCAATCCTTCATATGACGTTCTTCCCGCCACTTTCCGGATATTCTGGATTTCTTCACGGAATACTAAATGATTTACGTCATTTGTAGCTTTGAACAACAAAATATCACGATACCAGATACCAATAATGTCCAAATAGTCATTTACATCCATTTTATACTCGGTCACTCTTTTGATGGCCGCTATCATTTCAGTTATATCAATATCTTTAATGCCTTTTAAAAGGGAAAGTGCCTCCAACTTCACATTTTCAAACTCTTCGCTGGACGCCAGCATTTTTGCTTTTCCCACATTTCCCCTGGCAAAAGCAGTACATACTTCTGCTTTATAATCCGGAACCTGAAGTTCCTTCATCAGATATTCTCTCATCAGGTCATCTCCCACCGGTTTCATGTTCAAAACCACACATCTGCTGAGAATCGTCTGCAAAAGAGAATTTACGTTGGTAGTGAGCAACAAAATCACTGCGTAAGCGGGCGGTTCCTCCAATGTCTTCAAAAGAGCATTCTGCGCCTGGGGTGTCATCTTTTCCGCTTCACTTACAATATAAACCTTGTATGGGCTGCTGTAAGGTTTAATTGCAATGTCATTGTTGATTTGGGTTCTGACATCATCTACACTGATTGTATTTGGTTTCTCATGGGTTACCCTGATAATATCCGGTTGATTAAAACTCAGTGCCTGCTTACAGGAATGGCACTCATGGCAAGGTTCCTTGCCTTCACGCTCACACTGCAATGTCATAGCAAAAATCTGTGCAATAAATTCTTTGCCCGAAAACTTTTCCCCATTAATGATGTAAGCATGAGAAATTTTTCCTGTTACAATTGCACTTTGAAGATGCTCTTTTATCTGCTCCTGCCCAATTATATCCTGAAATTTTGCCATATTTCTATGTACCTCCTAAGTAAAGATGTCAAGTAGCAACCCTCTGATTTCTCCAATCTTACTGAGTATTGCCAGATTATCCTGCTCATCCTTTACAAGTTCCTGCGCTAATTCGTCCAATGTTTCATCCACCAGCCGGATAATACCGTATACTCTGTGGCGTCCACGTCTATCCAAAAAATTTTCACGCGAAAAGGAATGAGAACGACTGACGACTTCATTCAAAAACTCTTTAATCAGGCTGCGATATCTCCGCATATCCGCTACATCACGTTTTTTTGCCAATTTCTCTCCCTGCATAGTAATACTTTCCATTAAAGTCTGTAACCTCGCCTGGAGTTCTGCTTCTTCAATATGACTTGCCAATGTAAACTTAAATGTCCCATCTGACGGATGCACTTCCTGCGTCTGCTGTACCTGCTGTGTCTGTTGCACCTGATCAATACGGATCGCCATGCTCTCACCCCGCTTTCAAATTGTATTTTGGCTTTTTCACCAATCCTTTACATGCTCTTCCTGATAAAAGAAACAATTTCCCCGACACATTTATCCAAATCATCATTGTAAAAACGGGCATTTCCAATTCCGGATTCCCTTATCTTGTCTTCGCTAAAGTCCTCACTGTCTGCCAAAAAACGCCTGCACATTTCCTCGTATTTGGGATGCTCCTGTTTTTTTTCTCTGTCCAAAGCACGTTGCAACCGTACCCCGTCGTCCAATTCAATCAAAACAGGAACAAGACAGTCCCTACCAAAATATTTTGCGGTACTGTTAAAAGACTCCAATGTTCCGATATAAATATAATTTCCTGCCTTTAAATCGATTTGCCCATCGTCCACTGTAAAATAACGCCAAAGTCCATGATATGTATGGTAGGCCCGCTGCTCAATCACCCTGCCGGCCTGTTGCAAATTTTGAAATCCATCTTCATCCGTAAAATGATACTCCACTCCCTCTGTCTCCTTGACCCGGATTGGCCGGGTTGTGTAGGGCACAATGGTTTTCAGTTGTAACTCCGAATCCATAAGCAAACGCTTATAAATGGTATCCTTTCCCGTGGAACTTTTTCCCATCAGGTAAACAATTTTTCCCATAGTTTCTTGTCCTTTGACTTTTTATCGTTACTTCTTTGGCCTTACTCTACCTTCACCACATGAATCATGTCTGTCTTACCGGCAACGCCTAATGGCACGCCTGCAGTTATGACAACTGTATCACCCGTCTTTACAAGTCCGGCCTGTTTACATTTAAAAACAGCTTCCTCAAACAAATCATCCGTGGTACTTTCCTGCTTTATCATGATTGGTGTTACCCCCCATAACAAATTCAGCTGTCTGTAAACCTTTTCATCGGTGGTACATCCCACAATGGGACAACCGGGCTTGTATCTGGCAATCATATTCGCCGTAAATCCCGACAATGTTACTGAAATAATTGCTGTGGCTTTCAGATCCATAGCCACCGTACAAGACGCGTAAGAAATAGCCGTGGTAATATCCAAAGGCTCTGTGCTAAGGCTTTGGATTTTCTGCATTCTTGCACGATAATCAATATCCTGTTCTGCTCTCCGGGCAATCTTTGCCATGGTC
>CAYRLN010000283.1:0-2964 GCA_964425065.1 uncultured Lachnospiraceae bacterium
CATTCAAAAAGGTCCAGGGGCTGATCGTCGAGCTGGAGATCCCGGCAGACGCGCTGGTCGATATGAAGATCGCTCTCATCACCTTAAAATACACACAGTCCAACTCTGTATGCTATGTAAAAGGCGGACAGGCAATCGGTATCGGTGCCGGACAGCAGTCCAGAGTACATTGTACAAGACTTGCCGGTTCTAAGGCTGATAACTGGTTCCTTCGTCAGGCGCCTCAGGTACTTGGCCTTCAGTTCGTAGACGCCCTTGGACGTGCCGACAGAGATAACGCCATTGATAACTACATTGGTGAAGATTACATGGATGTACTGGCGGACGGTGCATGGGAGAGAATCTTTAAAGTGAAACCCGAAGTGTTTACCAGAGAAGAAAAGAGAGCATGGCTGGACCAGATGCAGGATGTAACCCTTGGTTCCGACGCATTCTTCCCCTTCTCCGACAACATTGAGCGCGCACATAAGAGTGGCGTAAAATATATCGCCCAGCCCGGCGGTTCCGTAAGAGATGACCTGGTTATCGAATGTGCGGACAAATATGGTATGGCTATGACCTTTACAGGTATCAGACTGTTCCATCACTAATTAATAGTTTACAATGATGAAAAAGGAGTCAAATCATGCGCTTACATGATTTAGAAAAATTCCAAAACATAACAATACAGTGCCATGACAACCCGGATGCAGATGCTCTTGCGTCCGGCTATGGTCTATATTTATATTTCCAATCCAAGGGGATTGATGCAAAATTGGTTTACAGCGGCCCTAACCGAATCCAGAAGGCAAATCTGAAACTGATGGTAGAACACCTGCAGATTCCGGTGGAATACTGGCAACCGGTCAAGGGGTGTCCGCTGAAGGTGGAGGGGCTGCTCGTTACCGTGGATTGTCAGTATGGCGCAGGAAACGTAAGTCCCATTGAGGCGGATAAAGTGGCCATTATCGACCACCATCAGGTAGAAATTACGGATGTGGAATTAAGCAGAATTCATCCGGGATTTGGCAGCTGCGCTACCCTGGTGTGGAAGATGCTGGGAGAAGAGGGATATGAAATTTCCAATATGAAGTTGGGAACGGCTCTCTATTACGGTCTGTACTCGGACACAAACCAGTTTTCCGAAATCTACAATCCCGTGGACATGGATATGAGGGACTCGGTTATTTACAATAAATCGCTGATTAACCGTTTCCGCAACTCAAACTTAAGTTTAAAAGAATTGGAAATTGCGGGAATTGCCCTAATCCGTTACAGCTATAATGATGACTACCGGTTCGGCGTGATTCACGCAAAGCCCTGTGATCCCAATATTTTGGGCTTAATCAGTGATTTTCTGCTTCAGGTGGATGAGATTGATACCTGCCTTGTGTACAATGAAACCCATGACGGATATAAATTCTCCGTCCGCAGTTGTATCAAAGAGGTAAATGCCAATGAGATGGCGGTTTATCTGGCGGATGGCATCGGCTCCGGTGGCGGTCATATTGATAAAGCCGGCGGTTTTATCAGCATGAAGAAGTACGAAGCAAATTATCCTACCATGCATTCCGAGGGGTATTTTAATAACCGGATGACAAGCTATTTTGACAGCCATAAAATTATCTATGCGGCAAAATACGAGATTGACACCACTGATATGTCGCGGTTTACCAAGGTGCAGCATGGGGAGGGTTGTCTGAAGTTGAGCGATTTGTATGCCGTGGGAACCCCCATTATCATCCGTAGTTTAAAGGGCGATATGGAGCTGGATGTAGAGGAAGATATGTATGTTCTTCTGGGGCACAAAGGAGAGGTGAGTGTGCTTCCCGGTGAACAGTTTGAACGTTTTTATACGGTCACTGAGGAAATCTTTTGTCAGGAAGACTGTGGACAGAAGATGGAATATGTGCCGACTCTTCGAAACCGGGCAGATGGTAAAACGGTAGTGATTGCAGACAAAGCAAGGGTGTGTCTCCCCGCAGGTGAGACGATTGTATTTGCAAAGCCTCTGGAAGAAGAGATAAAACTCTTTACCAAATGGGATGAAGAGCATTATCTTCCCGGCAAAACAGGGGATTATCTGGTGGTAAGAGAAGACGATTTGCATGATATTTACGTGGTAAAACAGGAATTTTTCAAGGATAGTTATCGTCCTTGTAACTAGACATAAAAGAGAAGTAGGGAGAAAAGAAATATCTTCCTATTTCTCTTTTTTTGTGATAAGATGAAAATAATTGGTCGAACTATATTTAGATGCTGGTAGGAGTTAGATTATGAGCGAAATGGAAAACATTGTGGCAACAGAAGAAGAGAAAGAAGTTGTCTCCAGAAACTTTATTGAACAGATTATAGACAAGGATTTGGCGGAAGGGGTATACGATACCGTACACACCCGTTTTCCTCCCGAACCTAACGGATATTTGCACATCGGACATGCTAAGAGTATCCTTTTAAACTACGGTCTTGCCAAACAGTACGGCGGTAAGTTTAACATGCGTTTTGACGATACAAACCCTACAAAGGAAAAAGTGGAATTTGTGGAGTCTATTAAGAAAGACATCGAATGGCTGGGAGCGGACTGGGAGGACAGACTGTTCTTCGCTTCCGACTATTTTGAGCAGATGTATGAAGGTGCTGTAAAATTGATTAAAAAGGGAAAGGCTTACGTTTCCGATTTGACGGCGGAGCAGATCCGTGAATACCGCGGAAGTCTTACAGAGCCCGGAAAGGAAGATCCTTACAGTGGCCGTAGTATCGAAGAAAACTTACAGCTTTTCGAAGAGATGAGAGCCGGAAAATATGCGGATGGTGAGAAGGTGCTCCGTGCAAAAATCGATATGGCATCTCCTAATATTAACATGCGTGACCCTGTTATTTACCGTGTGGCTCATATGACACATCACAATACAGGAGATAAGTGGTGCATTTACCCTATGTACGACTTTGCACATCCCATTGAGGATGCCATTGAAGGCATTACAC
>CAYRLN010000284.1:0-2957 GCA_964425065.1 uncultured Lachnospiraceae bacterium
GGTACAATTCTATCGTTAAAAGGAATCTTAGGTATTTCAGAATACGGAAACATATTACGGAAAACATTGGGTTTTGCCACATCATCCAATATGTACATATGCTCTTCAATCTCAAGCAAATTATTCCTTTCATTCATGCTGACCGGTCTGAGTTGGAACATTTCGTCATTTCTCATACAGTTAACCATACCTTTCCGCTTTATTATCTTCCTATTATATAAAGCACTTGTTTCTTTTTAATCAATTGTAATCCGCCTCGTATAATTGTATACAATCATACGAGGCGTGTCAATAGAGGAAGTGATTTTATTTTTAAGATTTATCGCAATATTTTTTCAATATTTAACATTCCGTATCCCTGTTTATGCCATGGCTCTCCCAAATCAGTGGCGGCATACAACAATTTTTTCTTCGCATGTTCATTACTGTACTCACTGTGAGCCATAAATATAATTCCCAAGGCTCCTGATACAATGGCGGTTGCCATGGAGGTTCCGCTTTTTTTACAATATCCGTTGTGATATCCTCTCATCGTTTTTCTACATCTTACATCACAGGATATAATCTCTGTTCCCGGTGCCACAATGTCCGGTTTCCGCTCTACCAAACTCTTTCTTCCTCTTGCCGAATAGTTTTCACACCGATTGGGGAAATTTTTATAATATTCCCCGTCATGGCAACCCACGGTTATGACCATAGGACTTTTTCCAAGGGGCGACAGACTGTCAAGTTCGGGGCCGTTATTTCCTGCCGCACAAACAACAGCAAGTCCTTCCCTCCACGCTTTTTCCAACCATTGGATAAGGAGATTTTCCTTCTCTACACTCTTTAATTGTCCGATTCCAACCGATATATTTACAACCCGGACATTAAACTCTTCCTTTTTTTCTAATACCCATTGAATCCCTTTTATCATGTTTTCTACAGTTCCGTCACCCTTTTCGTCCAACACTTTCCCCACCAGCAAGTTGGCAAAAGGGGCGATCCCTTTGTATTTCCCCGCAGAAAGACTTCCGCTTCCCGCTATAATTCCGCACACGTGGGTACCATGGCCATTATCATCATATATACTGTTTCTTCCATTGATAAAATCTTTATATCCTACTATTCTTCCTGCAAAATCCGGATGCAGGGTTATACCGGTATCTAAAACTGCAATAGTCGGTACGGTATCCGCTTTTTGTTCTCCAAGTTCAATACAACCCACTTGTTTTCTTACCCGAAACAAAAAAACACCCCGGCTTTTTTCTCTTATCATATGCCGGAGTGTCGTAAATAGCTCTTATTTCTGTTTTCTTTTTTTCGGTTTGTAAAAGAATGCTGCCATGGCCAAACTAACCAAGCCCAGTGCCACAAAATACTGTGGTTTGAATAAATCGCCGGTATCCGGTGATTCGTCCATCCGTGCGCTTAAGTCTGCATTGGTCCGATAGATGCCAAAGGGTGACAGGTGGGATAATGTCAGCACCAGATTTCCATCTTCATCATAATGATAAGGAACACTTTCCAGCTGACCGTTTCTGTCCACTGTCACAATACGGATACTTCCCGTACCTTCGATTGCAGGCTCCTGCAGCACTACCTCAAGATGATTGTTACCCAGTTTCGTCATGGACACCTTGCTGTTTAAATCAAACAGTTCCATGGTAAAACAAAGAGTATTCTTCGGAAGTTCCTGCTGATAAACGGATGCAAATGCCGCATTAAGTGTCTCTCTTGCGGACTCACCGTCTTCTATCCTTAAGTAAAGAGAACATACCTCTCCTTCCAAAGAAGCGCTCACATTCAGTCCGCTTCCCAGCGCAGATGAATCATTGGCTACCGGAATCACATTACTCTCTTCTCTTCTCTCAGTCACACCGTAAACAATATCTTCCAAGCCTTCTACTTTATAGGACTTTCCATCAATAAATATGTACTCGGGGATATAGGTTTCTTCCAACTCTGCCGGAGTCAGTGTCGATGAAAGCAACGTCACTATGGAACGGCTTTCTGAGCTGATATAGCCAACCACTCCACGCAGTCCGTAATTTCCGGCATCCAGTACCGTTCCGGAAAGTTCATCCACTGTAATCTCTGAACTTACAATAGCAAACAGTACATCACTAAGTACCGGCTTCCTTACCTCTTCATTGGACAATCGGCCGGCAGTCTCTTCATAGGACACGACAGGTAAATTTTTTGTATGATCGAATACCACAACCTTCGTGGATGTACTTTTATCTGTTATAGTAAAATCAACCACACCAAGTCCCATTTCCTTCACTTCACTCGTGATATGCAGTGTTTGAATCGGACATCCATCAAAAGCTCCATCCTCAATTGTTGTGATATATTTACCGCCTTTTATGGAAGTAAGGTTATGGCAATCTTTGAAGGCTCCCTCTCCAATCACTCTCATTCCCTCCGGGAACGTCACTTGGACAAGTTCATAATGCCCCTCAAACACACCCGGCGCAATCTTTTTTACATTTTCGGGAATCGTCAATGTTGCGTAACTTCCTCTGTATGCCAACAATATTCCATCCCCTACAACAAGGAAATCCCCTTCGCCGCCCATCATCCAGTTTTCTATCCAAAGAGAACCATCAAACGCCTTCGGCTCAATTTCTGTCACGGTTGCAGGAATGGTCACATTCCTAAGTTCCTCACAATAATAAAAAGCACCGTATCCGATGGTTGTCACACCATCGGGAATAATAATCTTTTCCAGATTACTTCTTGCGAAAGTAAATTCTCCAATCTCGGTAATTCCTTCCGGCATTTCATAATCTTCCATATTTTCGCTCATATAATAAGCCTGATCCGCAAGAATTGTCTCCCCGGCAACCGTAAACTTGGGAATCGAAATCACTTTGTCTTCCTGTTCTTCGAAAACATCACTGTTTTCCCCATCCTCCGGTGCTTCTTTATCCTCTTCCTCTACAGGATCTTTTGCCCCTTGGACATTTGGAAGG
>CAYRLN010000285.1:0-2951 GCA_964425065.1 uncultured Lachnospiraceae bacterium
AGCTTCTTCTTTAGCAGGTGCTTCGCAAGCGGATGCGCCGCCATTTTCTGCAAGCTGATTCATAACGCGTGCAAAGTTTGTAATAGGAGACTGCATGCTGCCCAGCAATCTGGAGATAAGTACTTCTCTTGCAGGGATAGCTGCGATTTCGCCGATGCCTTTTGCATCGTACACAGCGCCTTCTACTACACCGCCTTTGATTTCAAGTTTGTCTGCTTTCTTAGCGAACTCAGCCAATACTCTTGCAGGTGCTGTTGCATCTGTTGATGAATATGCCATTGCACTGGGTCCCTCAAGGTAAGGAGCAAGTCCTTCGAAATCAGTTCCCTTGAATGCAAAATTCATCATTGTGTTCTTGTAAACCTTGTAGGTAACGCCTGCTGCACGAAGTGCTCTACGCAATTCTGTATCCTGAGCAACAGTAAGTCCACGGTAATCAACCAGAACTACGGACTGTGCGTCTTTGATACCAGCAGAAATCTCTTCTACGATAGGCTGTTTCAATTCCACTTTTGCCATTTCATGTCCTCCTTCTAGATTTTACTGCCGAAAGGAGCCTCTGATATAAAAAAGCCTCCCACAAAGACAGGGAGGCAAAAAGTCATCATATGAACTCTTTTCCTCGGTAGGCGACTTTGCTTACGTGACCATTTGTCACACCTACTGTCTTCGGCATGGTTTTTAACCATTAAGCATATTAACATGCATTTTATTTATTGTCAACATCTTTTTTCATTATATTATCTTTCTCCAAGACACGTCTTGTGATATAATGTTTCAAAACGAAAGGAATCATTTAATATGAAGAAAATATTGCTCTCTATAAAGACGGGGCATTTATTTTGCTTTGGATTGATTGTTCTCGCCCTCAGTCTGGTTCCTACTTTGATTTTGGGAACCGACTCTATTGTGACTTATCACGATCAGCTGGACGGTGAACTCATTGCATATATATATCAGGCAAAGTATATGTTTTCCGGTCAGAATGTCATTCCGGAATTTTTAAACGGCGTTGGAAAAACCGCACTTACCCCTCCGGCCCCTTTGGCAACTTTCTTATTTTCCCTGTTGCCGCCTTTTGCCGCGTACAGTATTCTCCAGTTTGGTGCACAACTTATTGCTTATGTAGGTATGTTCCTGTTATCCAACCGCATAACCGGACACAAGTATATTAGTTTTATTGTTGCTATACTGTACACATTCCTGCCCTTTTTACCGGTGTACGGACTTGCCCAATACGGCATTCCCCTTTTGCTACTCTGTTTTTGGAACCTCTATCAGAGAAAATATATGGTCATTTCCTATGTATATATAGGAATTTATGCCGGAATGTCCTCCCTTGTATTAATTGGCTTTGCATGGATTATAATCGGCGGCATTTTACTGGTCTATTCTCTCGTCACTAAAAGAGCAAAAAAAACGGTTCATGTTCTCCTTTCCATCCTGCTCATGTGTGGCATATATGTACTGGAAAATCTATCGCTAATCTCCCAAATACTTGGAGTGAATGAGGGATTTGTATCCCACAAAACGGAATATGTTTTAAGTGCCTCCTCCTTCATCACACAATTTTGGAATTACCTCACTTCCGATACCGAACACGCCACCGACCATCACTTTTGGATCATTCCTATCGTTCTCGGCACATTATTATTTACGATACTTACTAACAAACAGCTTTCCGATGTTCAAAAAAAGTTCCGTAAATTTTTACTTTTTGACGTGCTGACCATCTGTATTTTATGTTGTTTGGCGGCGTTTTGGATGACTCCTTTTGCCGTATCCATCCGTGAACGTTTCGGAGCGCTTGGCGCTGTTAACTTTTCCCGGGTCCTCTGGATTACTCCTACGCTTTGGTATCTGGCATTGGTTTTTTGTCTTACCATCTTGTGGTCCGGACAAAATTTTATGAAATGGATACAATACGCTTTTTCCTTTGTGTTCCTTGGCATTTTGGCTGTTTGCTGTTTGAAAAACTCATTTGTAAAACCAAATATACAAAAGCTTCTCAATCCCCAATCCCCTTCCATCAGTTGGTCCGATTACCTGGCTTTGGGTGTCATGAATCAGGTGGAAGATTATCTTTATGAAGAAGAAGGCTTGCGGATGGAAGAGTACAAAGTAGCCAGTCTTGGAATCGACCCTGCCGCAGCACTTTACCACGGTTTTTATTGTGTGGACGGTTATTCAAACAACTATCCTTTGTCATACAAACACGCTTTCCGGGAGGTCATTGCTGCCGAAGTGGAAAAATCCGATTGGCTCAAGACTTATTTTGATAACTGGGGTAACCGATGTTATCTCTTCTCATCAGAAATTCCCGGATATTATAACATCGAAAAAGGCTCTTTCTGGTATAATAACTTGCAATTAAATACTTCTGCCTTAAAAGAACTGGGTTGCGACTACATTCTATCCGCCGCCTACATCGTCAACGCCGAAGAATTAAACCTGTCCCTTCTTTCGGAAGAGGCTTTTGAAACACCGGAAAGTTACTACAGAATATACGTCTACAAAATCCAGGCACAATAATTACAACAGTGACGCTCACGCTGTCACAGAGAAAAGATAAAAAAGCCGCTCATGATGAGCGGCTTTTAAATTACACTTCAATTCTTAATTAGAACTTAGCAACGCTAACTTTTACGCCAGGTCCCATTGTGGAAGTAAGTGTGATACTTCTCAGGTACTGACCTTTCAGTGCGCTGGGTTTTGCTTTTACGATTGCTTCCATAAGTGCTGTGAAGTTCTCTTTCAAAGCTTCTTCTGTGAAGGAAGCTTTTCCGATAGGGCAGTGTACGATGTTTGTCTTATCAAGTCTGTACTCGATTTTACCTGCTTTGATGTCAGCGATAGCTTTTGTAACATCCATTGTTACTGTACCGGCTTTAGGGTTGGGCATCAAACCTTTAGGACCGAGAACTTTACCAAGACGACCAACTACACCCATC
>CAYRLN010000286.1:0-2919 GCA_964425065.1 uncultured Lachnospiraceae bacterium
AAACCACCAGACCAGCGGTATGCCATGTACACTGGAGGGAAAAATCGTCCGTTTCTCCGATAAGATTGCCTACATCCATCATGATATGGATGATGCCATACGAGGCGGCATCCTGACGGAAAAAGATGTTCCCAAGGAAATTGGCGATGTGATTGGGTATACTACCGGAGAGAGATTGGATCATTTTATTCATGACATTGTGACGGCCAGCCTGGATAAGGATGATATCTGCATGTCCGAGCCGGTGGCGGAAGCCATGAAAAAATTGAGAAAATTCATGTTTGAAAGAGTATATGAGAACCCGATTGCAAAAGCGGAAGAAGGTAAGGCAGAGAGCCTGATGGAAACCCTTTACGATTATTACATGCACAACATTGATGTGCTCCCGGCAGAGTTTAAACGCATGATTGATGCGGGGGAACACAGGGAAGTGGTTGTATGTGATTATGTAGGTGCGATGACGGACAGATTCGCCATTGCCAAGTATGAGGAAATTTATATACCGAAGTCGTGGCACTATTAGGGAACGTGTGGCGCGTTCCGTGCAGTTGTTGAAAGTGGAGAAAACATAGGAATCAGTATGAGATACCCGGAAGAAATAGTAGAAGAAGTCAGAATGAAAAATGACATCGTGGATGTGGTGTCAAGTTATGTGAGAATACAAAAGAAGGGCGCCAGTTATTTTGGCCTATGTCCCTTCCATAATGAAAAATCCCCGTCTTTCTCGGTATCCGGTCAAAAGCAGATGTATTATTGTTTCGGCTGCGGAGCCGGCGGAAATGTGTTCACCTTTGTGATGAACTACGAAAACTTCACCTTTGGTGAGGCGGTAAAAATGCTGGCGGACAGGGCGGGAGTGAATCTGCCGGAGATTGAATATTCCGAGGAAATGCGGAAAAAAGAAAATTATCGGGCGAGACTGCTTGAGGTAAACAAAGAGGCTGCTAAGTATTTTTATTTCCAGCTCCGGGCACCGCAGGGCGAAATCGGTATGCGGTATTTTCAGGGCAGAAGGCTTAGCGAAGAGACTATAAAAAAGTTTGGTCTGGGATATGCCAACAAGACCAGCGATGATTTGACCAAGTACCTGAAAAGCAAAGGTTATGATGATAAGATTATCCAGGATGCGGGACTTGCGAAATATAATGAAAGATACGGCACAAATGATTTGTTCTGGAACAGGGTAATGTTCCCCATTCAGGATGTGAACCACAGGGTAATCGGTTTCGGTGGACGAGTGATGGGAGAAGGCGAGCCGAAATATTTAAACTCCCCGGAAACCCAGATCTTTGACAAGAGCCGAAATTTGTTTGGACTGAATTTTGCCAGAACGGCCAGAGCGGGAAATATTATCCTGTGTGAAGGCTATATGGATGTGATTTCCCTACATCAGGCAGGATTTACCCAGGCAGTGGCATCTCTGGGAACGGCATTTACCGCCGGACATGCCAATATCCTACGCCGTTACACGGAAAATGTGTATCTTGCCTTTGACAGCGATGGTGCCGGCGTGAAAGCGGCGCTTCGTGCCATCGGCATATTGAAAGAAGTGGAACTTACGGGCAAGGTGATAAATATGCAGCCCTACAAGGACCCGGATGAATTTATTAAAAATCTGGGCAGTGAGGAGTTCCAAAAGAGAATTGACAATGCGGAAAACAGTTTTCTGTTTGAAATCCGTATTTTGGAGAGGGATTTTGACTTAAAGGATCCCGAGCAAAAAACCAAGTTTCATAAGGAAGTGGCAAAGAAGCTTTGTCAGTTTGAATTAGAGGTGGAACGGGAAAATTATTTGGAAGCCATAGCGGAAAAGTATAATATCGGTTTCGAAAATTTGCGCAAACTGGTAAATACTTATGCGGCCCAAACGGGGCTTGCAAAACCGGTAGAGCGTCCAAAATCCGGTGTGAAACAAAAAAATTCACCGGAGGAAAATGTGAAACGGGTGCAAAGGCTGCTCCTGACTTGGATTACGGACGAGCCTTCGCTATACAGCAAAATTCAAAAATTCATTACGCCACAGGATTTTACCTTTGAGTTGTACAAGCAGGTGGCACAGAAGTTATTTGAAGGTATTGAAAGCGGAAACTATAATCCGGCTGCCATCATCAGCATGTTTGAAGATGAAGAGGAGCAGCGTGAGGTTGCGGCACTTTTTAATACTAAATTGGAAGCTGTTAATACCAAACAGGAGAGAGAGCGTGCTTTTCACGATATTTTAGTGGCAGTGAAAAAGAACAGCCTGGACTATTACTCCGGTCAACTTGGGGCAGATATCGCTGCACTGAATCAGGTAATAGAGGGCAAGAAAGCACTGCAGGAACTGGAGAGAGCGCATATTTCCCTGGATTAAGGTCATAATGATAATACGTTTGAAAGGATGGAAACCCAAGATGGATGAAAACACACAGGCAAAGTTCGAGGAGAAATTAAAAGACCTCCTCAGTATTGCTAAAAAGAAAAAGAATGTGCTGGAATATCAGGAGATTGTTGACTTTTTTGCTGATATGCAGTTAGAAGAAGAACAGTTTGAGAAGATGCTGGAGTATCTTGAGACCAGCGGAGTGGATGTGCTGCGCATTACCGAGGATGATGTGGATGATGAGGAAATCATGCTCATCGAAGAGGAAGACGTTGATGTGGAGAACATTGACCTTTCCGTTCCCGACGGCGTCAGCATTGAGGACCCTGTCAGAATGTATTTGAAGGAAATCGGTAAAGTGCCCCTTCTTTCTGCAGAGGAAGAAATTGAACTTGCAAAGAGAATGGAGCAGGGTGACCAGGAGGCAAAAAAACGTCTCGCGGAGGCAAACCTGCGTCTTGTTGTAAGTATCGCAAAAAGATATGTGGGCAGAGGAATGTTGTTCCTTGATTTGATTCAGGAAGGAAACCTGGGTCTTATTAAAGCTGTAGAAAAAT
>CAYRLN010000287.1:0-2909 GCA_964425065.1 uncultured Lachnospiraceae bacterium
CAACAGGCATAACCTTCTCTTCCACCGCAGCTTCATCACGAAGCCTTTCAAGCTGTGAAAGCGTAATCGCATCTTCTATCGCAAACTGCCCTACTCTGGTGCGTTTTAGGGATTCCATGGCACCGCCGCAGCCCAGTTTTTCCCCAATATCATGACACAAAGTTCTGATATAAGTTCCCTTGGAACAAGATACTTTCATCACAATTCTGGGTAACTCTATTTTTTCAATCACAATATCTTCTATAACAACCCGTCTTGCGGCTCTTTCCACTTCCTTGCCGGCTCTGGCCAGTTCGTAAAGCTTTTTCCCGTCCACCTTGAGGGCGGAGTACATGGGAGGAATCTGGTCGTATTCTCCCACAAAGGACATCACCGCTTCCCTTGCCTCTTCCTCCGTACAGGAAACTTCTCTTTCGCAAAGCACCGTCCCCGTTGTGTCCTGGGTATCCGTGGATACCCCGAGCAGCAAAACTGCCTCATATTCTTTGTCATGGTCAGTCAGTACATCACAAAGTTTCGTACCGCTTCCCAAACATACAGGAAGTACCCCAACCGCTTCCGGGTCCAGGGTACCTGTATGTCCAATCTTTTTTTGTCTCAAAATTCCGCGCATTTTCGCCACCACATCATGGGAGGTAAAACCCGCTTCTTTGTAAATGTTAATAATTCCGCTTAACATATTATCTCCGTTCCAACTGATTTTCAATATGTAAGGACAGATTATTGATTACATCATGAAAAGTTCCTTTCATGGTGCAGCCTGCCGCGCGGATATGTCCGCCACCGCCGAAATAAGATGCCACTTTTGACACATCTACCTTTTCGTTGGACCGCATGCTGACCTTATACTCCATGTGTCCGGTCTCATACATAAAGATGGCGCAGTCGATTCCCTTAATGTTACGGAGCTGGTTTACAATACCATCCAAATCTCCGGTACTCGCCCCGTAAAATTCCATCATTTTCCGGTCCACACAACTGACGATACATCTGCCATCCATAAAACGGATGCTCTCCATGAGTGCCCGTCCCATAATCTGATTTTGAAGATATGTCTTCTGATAAAAAGTTTCTTCAATCAGCTTGGAGAAGTTAAAACCGTAACTAATCAGTTTCGCACCGATTTCCATTGTTCTCGGTGATGTGTTGGAATACTGGAACACACCGCAGTCATGGATAATGGCGGTGTAAAGTGCCTGCGCAATATCCGCGTCAAGAGCCTCCTCTTCAAAGAGTCCATACAATACTTCTGCCGTAGCACCGGCATGGGGCTCGACCACATTGACATCAGCACATCCATTTGCATTGCTGATATGATGGTCAATATTAATGGTTTTTCCCGCGGATGCAAAATACTTTTCCGCACCGCCAAGACGGTCCTTGCTGCAATCCAGGGCAAAGAACACATCAAAAGTACCTTCGTCTTCGAACTTACTGTCTATCTGGTCAAAATCCTTCATGTCCGCAAACACATCGGAAGGTTTCTCTAAAAAAACTTTTACCTCCGTATCCGGCAACATTTTTCTCAAATAGTAATATAACGCCATGCAGGAACAGACCGCATCCCCATCAGGCCTGATATGGGCACTGATGGCAATTCTGGATGCGCCTTCACACTGCTTTTGCAGATTTATTTTACTCAATTTTCTGCTCCCTCATCTTCTTCACGCTCGGGCATCTCACTGATGACCTCGTCGATTTTCTTTAACATATTTACACCATACTCAATGGACTGGTCCATGATAAAGGTAATTTCCGGCGTGTTGCGGAGATTAATTTTTCTTGCAAGTTGATTTTTTATAAAACCTTCCGCACAGCGAAGTCCTGCGTAGGTATCTTTTCTTGCCTGCTCATCACCAAGAACGCTGATCCAGGCCTTGCAAGTCTTTAAATCCGGCGCCACTTCCACCGCAACCACACTGGTCATGGGGCTGATTCGGGGGTCCTTGATCTCCCCGCGAATCACCTCTGCCAGCACTCTCTGTACCTCTCCATTGATTCTGGTACTCTTAACACTGTTTTTTCTCATTCTATACCTCTCTGTGCTTACCAATGCACCGTCAAAACGAGTTTCGTTTATGCTCGTTTTGACCCCGCAAATCGGGTGTCGTATATGCCCGATTTGCCCGCTAAATCTGTCCTACAGATTTAGCGTGGTACCTCTACCATGATATAAGCTTCCACGATATCCAGTTCCTGCATCTGGTCAAAGCCTTCAAATACAAGACCACATTCGAAGCCCGCTTTTACTTCCTTCACATCGTCCTTGAAACGTTTTAAGGATGCTAACTCGCCTTCGAAAATCTGCTTGCCTTCTCTGCTGATACGAACCTTGCAACCCTTCTGGAATATACCATCCAGAATGTAGGAACCTGCGATATTACCAACTGCGGATGCCTTGAAGATCTGACGAACTTCTGCATGACCAATTACTTTCTCCTCAAATACAGGATCAAGCATACCCTTCATAGCAGCTTCAATATCTTCAATTGCCTGATAGATTACTTTGTAGAGACGGACATCTACGCCCTCTCTCTCTGCAGTAGCCTTCGCGGTTACGTCCGGACGGACGTTAAATCCGATAATAATCGCATTGGATGCACTTGCCAGCACAACGTCGGACTCATTGATAGCTCCTACGCCGCCGTGGATACATTTTACTACAACTTCTTCGTTAGAAAGTTTCATAAGGCTCTGTTTTACCGCTTCTACGCTACCCTGAACGTCCGCTTTGACAATCAGGTTCAGTTCCTTCAGATTACCTTCTTTAATCTGGGAGAACAAATCATCCAGAGACATTCTGGATTTTGTCTCTTCAAGCATTTTTTCCTTATTCTGAGCAAGGTAAGTCTCTGCATAAGTTTTTGCTGTCTTATCGTGATCATGGGAGATAAATACTGCACCTGCAC
>CAYRLN010000288.1:0-2905 GCA_964425065.1 uncultured Lachnospiraceae bacterium
AGACGGCAGAGATTCCTTTAGATACAAGCGTAATCAAAAAAATAGTAGAGGACTTGTTATAAAGAGCAAATGAGAATTAAGTGCATATAATTTCTTGGAATTGTTGCAAAATATTGAAAAAAGAGTGATTTGTGGTAAAATTTCCAATAAAAGTGGGTTATTTCAGGATGGAAATGATGTAGGAGAAATTTTGAACACATATTTTATATGGAGGAGTGGGATATGAAACCAAGAACAGAGCTAAGCATGCAGCTTTATGACATGCTCAAAGAGCGTGGATATCGGGAAGAATTGTGTGATATGATTACAAAAAATTTGAATACAGATTATACAGCTGCACGTATGATAGGATATCTCTCCCATTATGCTTGTTTACCTGAGGGAGAAATCGTGGATGAGATGCTTGCTATCTTAAGTGATCGAAATGCACTTATTAGGAAAAAAGAAATGGAGCAGGCGCAGGCAAAAATTAACGAGATATATGAGTATGGTCTGAGAATAGAGGAAGAGGATTAGGGTATTGGAGAGAGGTAAGGCAGACGAAGGTACGGAAAATCCAGTCTTGTTTTTGTGCGACAAATCGCTGTTTTTCTTGCAAAATTCGGTAAAAAGCGATATTATTCTATTAGATTATGCCAACAATTTAACAAGAGGGAATTTGGAGAGAAGACTTTATGAGGGAGACGGATATTAAGGAAAAAGTATCTGAGATTATCAACAGTATTCCGGAGGGACAATTCGTTTTTGTTGAGGACATTAGAAGCGGAGTGTCTAACTGGAGCAATGAGGCGGTAGAGTTTTTTGGACTTTCGGGCAACACAATCAGTAATACGAAAGACGTAATACAAGAAATGACACATCCGGAGGACAAAGAACGTTTACATCAGGAATTTATGGAGGTCTACTCTAAGCAGAAGGAGGCCTTTTTTTCGATTTTTCTGATACGAAATGCAAAAGGGGAATATGTTCCTTGTACATGTAAGAGTAAAATGATCTGTGATGAAGGTGGAAAACCGTATATTTTTATCGGCTCTTTAACAGTAAATAGAGGCGAAGGAGAGTATGACGCGGTTACAGATTTACCTAAATTGCAAAAATTCTTGTCTCATATAAGTCAGACGAAAAAGAATAACAAAGAGTGTTTGCTGATGGCATTGGACTTGAAACGCTTTAACAATTTTAATGCCCTGTACGGATACAATTTTGGTAATAGGATTTTATATGAAGTAGCAAAAATGATATCCGGAATTATTGGAGCAAGCGGAGTTTTGTATCGATTGGGCGGTACCGATTTGGGAATTGTATTTTATGATTCCTGTGTGGAGAAAATAAAAGAAATTTATTCTCAAATCAGAGATGCCCTGGCTAACTTTTACTTAGACGGCTCAGCCATCAACATTGAAATATACGGCGGGGCTTTATATACCAAGAACTATAAAGTGAGTTCCCAGACGTTGTATTCCTATCTTTTGTCTGCTTTGGAAAAAGCAAAAGAAGAAGATAACTATGAATTGGTTGTTTTCGATGATGAGTCACACGAAAGCAATTATAAAATGCTGGAATTACTGGATACAATTAAAGGAAGCATCCGAAATGGCTGTGAAGGATTTTATTTGTGCTATCAACCCTTTGTGTCCACAATAACAGGAAAGATTATTGGTGCAGAGGCGTTGCTTCGTTGGAGAAGTCAGACCTATGGTGAAGTTTCTCCGGGACGCTTTATTCCCCATCTGGAATCCCATTCCTGTTTTTACGATTTGAGTATATGGGTGCTTAGTCGTGCTATGCAGGACGTAAAAGAGATTATTAAAGATTATCCGGATTTTTTTATCAATGTAAATATATCCTACAAACAGTTGGAACGGCCGGAATTTACAAACGAAGTTATTAATATAATAAAGGAACTGGAGTTTCCGGCAAAGAATCTGCAGTTGGAGATTACAGAACGGTGCCGAAATCTTGACATGATGTACTTAAAGAAGCAGCTTGCTTTCTTCCGGGAGTATGGTATAAAAATTGCCCTTGATGATTATGGTACCGGTAATTCTACTATTAATTTGCTTTGTGAGCTTCCGCTTACTTGTGTGAAAATTGACCAGACTTTTATTCTGAACATTTTAAATAATGGAAGCAATCAGGTAGTGGTAGACTCTACCGTACAATGTGCAAAACGCTTGGGGCTGAATGTGTGCCTGGAAGGTATAGAAACGCAAGAGATAAAGGACTTCATCGAAAAATATTCTGTAAATTACCATCAGGGTTATTTTTACTCCCGGCCTATAGAATTTTCGAAATTTAAATCCTTTATCAATCAGACTTGGCCGGTAAGCAGTGTCAGTCTTATTAAAGGAAATCCAAACGATAATTTTGGAGCAGACAGTATTCTTTCGATGATTCCCGGCGGTTTTCTTATCTATGCAAATGATGCGAGTGAAAAAATATTAAGCGTCAATGAAATGCTGCTGGATATTTTTGAATGCGGGACAGTGGAGGAATTTGTAGAACTGACGAAAGGGTCTTTTTCCGGTATGGTACATCCGGAGGATTATCCGGAAGTAAGAAAATCTATTGCTGCACAGATTAGAGAAAATGATTCTAATTTGGATTTTGTCAAATATCGTATCATCACTAAAAAGGGAAATATAAAGTATGTGCATGACTATGGACATTTGGTTCATAACGACTTTGACGTAGATTTATTTTATGTCTTTGTAGTAGAGAAATAGTGTCAAAATAATATTGACACAGAACTGCAAGTATATTATCATGGTGTCAATAATTAAATGGCATAAGAAATCGAGAAACCGAAAAAGTATATTGCTATTTTGAAAGATATGGCATATACTATAGGTGAGGACGAGGTGTCCTTCTTCATCAAAGATGAGTCCTGTGACGGTTCTGACAG
>CAYRLN010000289.1:0-2885 GCA_964425065.1 uncultured Lachnospiraceae bacterium
TCTCACGCAGTTTTTCGCTTTCTTCTGCGAACTTCTGCATTCTTCTGTTCATGTCATCTACGTCTGTGCTGTAACTTTCACTGACACCAAGCAGTTTCTCGTAACCACCCATAGCAGTTTCTTCCATGAAAGCAATAATCTTTTCTGCTTCTTCTGCCAATTCGTTTACCGCTACGATTACATCGTTACTTACCTCACTGATATGGCTTGCAGCCTCCGCAGAGTTGGTTGCCAGTCTGCCGATTTCATCTGCAACTACTGCGAATCCTCTTCCTGCCTCACCGGCTCTTGCTGCTTCAATTGCGGCATTCAGCGCCAGCAAGTTCGTCTGTTCAGTAATCTCGATAATATTTTCGGTCAGAGCCGTAATCTCTTCCACCGCTTTCGATTTCTCAATCTTTTCGTTCATGGCTGCTGCCATCTCTGCTGCCTGTCTGCGGGCAACAACCTGAGATTCTTCCGCATCTCCGTGAATTTCCGTAGCTCTGTCAATAATCTCTTCTGACGAAGTCTTTCCGGCATTTGCATCATCATAGATGCTCTCGATTTCCTCATATATAGAAACAATCGCTTCCTCAATCTGGGTAACCGAAGCATTTGTCTCTTCCATTGCTGCATTCATCTGTTCCATCGTCGCAGAAACGGATGTAATGTTGGTATCCGCGTCGGAAAGTTTCTGTACCACGTTAACTGCAGAATCACTAATCTGTAAGGAATCATCGGCAATATTCAGCATAATGCCTCTGATATATTCCAGCAGCTGGTTTACATTGTTTGAGATGTTTTCCAGTTCATCTCCCGTCTTAATGTCCAATTTGTTAGTTAAATCACCTTCGTTATGTACCAGATCATAAATCTTCTCGTCAACTCTTCTTAAGTTCTTAACGATACCCGTTACAATCAAACTTACGATAACCAGTGCAATTACCAAACAAACTGCTGCAATAATAAGTACATTGCTGATAATTGTATTTTGTCTCGCCAGAATGTTATCCGCATCATAATCACAACCCAGGATGCCAACAATTTCTCCCTTATGATTATAAATCGGTTTAAAAATAGAAATTAAATTACCGTCATCGGTATGGTCTATGTAGTCCTGTGCATATTCTTCACCGGCAAATACATCAGCTAATTCTTCATAAGAGACCTCAAACTCCTCACCTGGGAGGCACTGGTCCTCTGATGTATCCGCATCTGCTGCATAATACACCTTTTCGCCGTCTGTATAAAGAACATATAAATACTTAATGCCGGTAGCAGCCTGTGCTTCGCGGATAGACTCCACAACCAAAGCATACTCCGTGGAGTCAATACTCTCCGGACCTTTAATCTTTGCAACATATCCGCCGTAAATGTACTCCAATGCAGTGTCGGCAGCCATATTGGCCTGCTCTACACCCATCCCTACCATTCCGTTTCTGATGTTAACGTAGGCAGAAGCTCCTAACGACAGACCAATCATAATAATCATAAGCGCCACAGGAACTAAGATTTTTACCTGGATACTCATCTTTCTGGTTTTTCTTTTCATTGAAAGCCACCCCATTCTTTTGTTTTCTTTTCTATCACGAACAGTTCCGGACAAAGTCGTCCTATACCCTACTATTATACCTCTAAAATATTTGGATATTCAAGACATTTTGCTATATTTTTTTAATAATTATGTATTTTTTAAGAAATTTTATCACAACTCGAACCAGATATATAAAGTCCCATACACTACCGGCTGGTGTAACAAATAAATCCAAAGAGAATTTTTCCCGATCCACTCAAGCACCGGGATTTTTTTGCCAACCAAGTACTTCATTTTACCTTTTTCTGCTAACAAGCGGTTTGCAAAATATCCTGCTTGAAACAAAAAGAACCATGGTACCAGCGAAAAATAATCCGTTGAAAAAAAGTCTCTCAAGGGAAATCCCAAAAAAGTGGTAGCCATATTCGCATACAGGATATCCGGTAAAGCCATCACTTCTACTGCTTCAAAGCCGAGATTACCATCATTTACATTGCGGAATATCACAAACAAAACAATTGTAATTATAAGTCCCACTAACGG
The DNA here is from genome assembly GCA_964425065.1 of uncultured Lachnospiraceae bacterium. Lineage (GTDB taxonomy): Bacteria > Bacillota > Clostridia > Lachnospirales > Lachnospiraceae > Acetatifactor. Next base: position 2,060 of record CAYRLN010000289.1, read on the forward strand.
ATTGCCCTTTTTACATAAAGGCTCCAGTAAAATCATCAAAAGCATGGCAGTGCCCAGAAAGGTCAAAACACCGTAAATCACCAGACTATCCGGCATAATATATGCCGTCACCAAACTAACCAGCGCCCCCGCAGCAAATACAATCGCCCCTCTACGCCATTTATGCTTTCCAAAGGACCAGCAAAAGCCGGATAAAAATATAAAGGTCCAGCAAATGCTTTGTTGCCACAAATAAGCCAGTTCCGATTTAAACCACGGCAGGCTTACGTCAAATATGTTGGCAATGTCCCAAACTGCATGATATAAAATCATACTGACCAGCGTAACCGCCCGTATATTATCCAATAGATGATATCTATTATGTTCCATAACTCCCCTTAATCTCCCTTTTACAAATAACCGGAGAGTTTTCTCTCTCCGGTATCTTTATTATCAAATACCTATTGCGCCCAGTTTTTAAGTGCTTCAAAAGTTTCTGCGTCTGATGGAACGAAAGTCAGAGCCATAACACCATCGTCCAGGAACAATAAGGTTCTATTGCCATCCTGATAAATACTCCATGTAAAACCAAAATATCCGTCTTGGATCAAATTGCCTTCCACTTCATAGGTATATACCTGTCCCCATAAAATATTTGTGGCAACGCCATCTTTAAAATAATAACCGGAGCCTTCGTAATCGGTACACAGCCAATAAGTTCCGTCAAGGTCATACTCGCCCTGCTCATTAGGCTCTACAACAGTCTCCCCGTTTCCGTCATCTTCAATGGTTCCTTCAATTACTCTTACATCACCCACATGTTTTGCGAAATCATAAATATCCGTAA
>CAYRLN010000290.1:0-2876 GCA_964425065.1 uncultured Lachnospiraceae bacterium
GTTGGGACATTTTTCGTGACTTTTCACCGATATAAGCCCGGGAACCCTTTCCCCATTCAACGTTACTTGGCCGCCTTCCGATTTTCATAGACTCAAATTCGTCCGCCCAGGCACCGGTCCTTTGCGCCGATTCCTGAAGCCTTCCGATTTCTTTTTTCAGTTTCTCATTCTCCGCCATCTCATAGGCATCCTGCCGGTTTTTATTTTCCCACCAGGTACTGAAGTTACCTTGATATACGTCTATGTCAGTCTTATTTATCACAAGCACATGGTCGATACACCGGTCTAAGAAATCTCTGTCGTGGGACACCAGAATAAAGCCTTTTTTCTGTTTCAAATAATCCCTGACAACCTCCCTGCTAGGTGCATCCAAGTGGTTAGTGGGTTCATCAATGAGCAGAAAATGCTCATCCATGGAAAACAGTACCGCAAGCATTACCTTTGTCCGTTCGCCCAAACTTAATGTTTCAAAAGGTCTGTAAAACACGTCCGCATCCACCTGCAACAAAGACAATTCCCTACAAATTTTCCAAAACTCATTTTCCGGGTAGATGGCGTCCACAATATCTAATGTGTTTTGTGACACATCTGTCACTTCAAAGGGAAAATAGTCAAATTTTTCCGAAGTCGTAATACTGCCCCGGTATTCATATTTTCCCAAAAGCAGATTTAAAAATGTGGTTTTTCCTCTGCCGTTTCTGGCCACAAAGCCCAGCTTCCAGTCTGTATCTATTTGGAAAGATACATCTTCAAAAATGTTGTCAAAGCTGCCTTCGTAATAAAATGTTAAATGGTTTACGCTTATTAAGGACATAAAATCCCTCCTTTCAAAGGGCTATGCCGCGTGTCGGCAGAATTGCATCCTGAAAATTTGCATCAGACACGAGACTTGTTTCACAAATCTCGTGTCTGATTAGCGGTCGTCAAATGCTTATCCGTGCAAGCACGATTCGCATTTTCCTCGTCGCTATAACAAAAAAAGTGCAGAAAATCTTCTGCACTTTTCGTTTGTTCTTATAAACAGTATTTGTGTGAGAATGATTTTTCTTGCCGGTACACGACAAAGCCTAAGCCGAAAGCACTTCCGCTCTCTGCCTACCTGTCATGACTATAAAGTTACTTTTTAGCAAGAAATCTTCATCATTTGGTCTCACAACCTACCTTTCTTTATTCTGTTTTTAATATAGTCTTGTGGGACAAACCTGTCAAGCCCTTATTTGCTCTCTTTTATAGCCTCATGCAAACTGGTAAAAAGTTCACTGTATCGCAATGGTGAATTTTGAAACCGGGCTACGCTTACATGAAGATTTAAGGGAATCTGCTGATCTTCGTAGGCATAAGTGCTTCCGTTTAATGCGCGAATTTTCTCCGCTACTTCCTCTGCGTATGCCTTGTCATTGCTGTTTGTCAGAAGAGCAAATTCATCCCCTCCGATGCGGAATACGATATCCTCCGGGCCGGAGCACTCTTCCATTCTACGCATTTCTTCAATAATACTTAAATCTCCTGCTTTTCGGGAAATTTCGTTTATATCCATCATATGCTTAATATCACAACAAACAAAGTAACAATCCTGTCTGTTGCGGAACAAATCATATAACTCACTAATATCTACATGTCTTCTATCTCTCATATACTCATCTCCATCCTCCAAGGGCGCAATGATCCTTGGAAACAACTCCGAAAACCGGCTGTTTTTGCGGAATTCGGAAGGTTTACAGTTCCACACCTGTTTAAATGCGCGGGTAAAAGACTCGTTTGTGCTGTAACCGTACATCAGCGCAATATCAAGTAGCGCCATGTCCTGTCGTTCCATCATCAAACGGGCTGCCTTCATCATGCGCCGTCTCACAATATAATCGTGGACGGATATGTGCTCCACACATCGAAACAGTTTTTCGAGGGTTGATTTTGAACAATAACATTCTCTGGCTACATCCTCTGTTTTAATGTCTTCGCAGAGATGGTCTTCCATATACGCCAGCGATATGGAAAGCAAATCCATATTATTCATTGTTCACATCCCTCCTTTCGGTACCGTAACCTCATCATAGCAAAGTTTATGGAGTGATTCTTGATATTTTGAGTAAAATTGTTAATTGCTTCTAAAGGTTTCCATTTGTCCGCAAAGCATATTATAGAACCCAAATTTATCGTAAAAGGGCTTCAAACTTTCTTCAAAAACTACAGAAATCATATATATGTTTTTTTCTTTCAGATACTGAATCATTTTATTCATCAACTCGGTACCAACACCTTTGCCCTGATAATCCGGATGAACCATCAAATCTTGAATATAAGCATCTGTAACACCATTTGACACACAATCAATATATCCAACCAATTCATCTTTTGCATAAACGGCGATATGATAATAGGATGTCATCAACGGGTTTTCATACCCTTTTTCCATTCTGTTCCAACCTACAGATTCTCGTAAATCTGATAAGGCTTTTGCTGATACAGTTTCATTGTATTTGTATATCATTATAGACTCTCCTTTTTGTTACATAAATTAATACACCCTTTACAAATTTCTGGTTACAAAATGCTTAATATCATTGCACGGATTAGCAAGCTCTGTCTTAAAGAATTCGGGATAATACTTCTTTGGGTGATCAGCTCTAATCCATACTAAGTGCTCTTTGTTTCCATCCTCCGTAAAACTGGTACATACCGGTTCAAACTCATCAGGCACTTTCATATAAAAGAAAAAGGAAATCTCATGAACAATGTTTCCCTGTTTTACCAAAGAATCTCCCGGGAAGAAATTTTCATGTATAAAACCAAGTCTGTCTACTTCCATCTTTACTCCGGTTTCCTCATAAACCTCCCGCACCACCGCTTCCTGCGCGGTTTCACCAAATTTGATTCTT
>CAYRLN010000291.1:0-2873 GCA_964425065.1 uncultured Lachnospiraceae bacterium
TGATAATTACCGTTACCAGCGTTATCAAAGTAAGTTGCCAACAATAGGCAAACATAATGACAACCGTTCCGATGATGGTCAGCACACCGGATACCAAGGAGCCCAAACTCTGGGAAATGGTATTGGATACGTTTTCTACGTCGTTTGTCATGCGGCTCATCACGTCGCCGTTGGAATGAGTGTCCAAATATTTAATAGGCAAGTAATCTATTTTTCTAAAAAGGTCGTGGCGCATCTGCTTTACAATGCTCTGACTAAGTCTCGCAGCCAGCAGCGACTGGAAAAGGGTAAAAAGCACATTTGCCAGATACACAATCAAAAGCACTGCCACACAGGTGTATAAAGCGTCCCAATTTTTTTCTTTAATAGAGTCAATTGCTTTTCCTTGCAAAGAGGGTGCAAGCAAAGCCGCAAGAGTCACGCAAACCACAGAGGTCAGTAGTAAAAACAGCAACTTTTTCGCCTTCTTGAAATAGGCCAACAGTCTGACAATGGTGCTCTTTACATCCTCCGCCTTTTCCACCGTCTGCCCCATGGCTCTTCCCGGCGGTCCCCCGGGTCTTCCGCGGAAGTTCACCGTAGGCGTTTTATTGCCGCCGGTACCTGCAGCCGCTTTATACTGCACTGCGCCCTTTTCCGGCATTTTCTCAAATCCTTTTGGAAGGGTATTCTTTTCGTCTAACATGCTTCCTGTCCTCCTTCCTTCATCTGAGATCTGTAAATATCCCTATATAATTCGGAAGACTGCATCAGTTCTTCATGGGTACCCATAGCGCAAATGCTGCCGTTATCCAGTACTGCAATTCTATCCGCACCCTTTATGGAGGCAATACGCTGGGCGATAATAATCTTGGTCACATTCGGGCACTCTTTCTGCAATGCCTGATAAAGAGCGGCCTCTGTCTTTAAATCAAGGGCACTGGTGGAATCATCGAAAATCAAAATTTCATGCTCTTTGAGAATAGCCCTCGAAATGGAAATCCGCTGTTTCTGTCCACCGGAAAGAGAGTGTCCGCCCTCAGAAACCGTCGTGTAGTAGCCAAACTCTTTATTACAAATAAAATCATCTGCCTGAGCAATTTCCGCAGCCTTCTTGATTTCCCGGGGGGTAGCGTCCTTCTTCGCCCAACGGATATTTTCCTCGATACTTCTGGAATACAGTTCTGCTTTTTGCAAAACAATGGCAATCTTATCCCTAAGGTCTTTTAATTTATAATCCTTTACATTGACGCCATCCACCAAAACCTCGCCCTTGGTGGCATCATAAAAACGGGGAAGCAGATTTACAAGGGAACTCTTACCACTTCCGGTAGCACCGATAATAGCAAGGGTTTCACCGGGGTTCACTTTAAAAGAAAGATTCTCCAGCACATACTGGTCAGCACTTTCCGGGTAAGCGAAGCTGACATTACGGAATTCGATAGAGCCTTTCTGATCAGCGTTCACGTTTTCCACTTCGCCTGTCCTGCCCGAACCGTCCGTAATAATTTCAGGACTCTGCAGCACCTCATTGATACGGTCTGCGGAAGCCTTGGCGCGGCTAAAGGTCTGGAAAATATTTGCCATAAAAGTGATGCCGTGCCAAATCTGGGCCAAATATGTAATGGCTGCCATGGTGTTACCGGGCGTAATGTCCCCACCAACTTTTGCCGTATAACCGCCCACCAAAATAACCGCTACCGTGCAAAGATTCAGCACAATATTCATGCAGGGACTCATGAATGCCAGCAAAGTCTGCACCCGCAGATTTTCATTACAAAGAGCTTCATTGGCATCATCAAAGCGACCAAGCTCATACTCCTCTTTTACATAGGCCTTTACCACTCTGGCCCCGGCAACATTTTCCTGCATTACATTATTAATACCGTCCAATTTCTTCTGCACAATCGCAAAAAGAGGGGACGCTTTCTTCAGGAAAAAGACCACAAAACATACGACAAAGGGAAGCCCACAGGCTGCCACCAAGGCAAATTTGGGTGACTGTCTGTACAACATAAAAATACCGCCCACAAACATGACAGAGTTTCGCACGAACCCCCTGACCGCCATCATTACCATGTTCTGCACCTGGGTAACATCATTGGTCAAACGGGTTACCAGTGAGCCGGTGGAAATTTTGTCCGTCTGCTGAAAAGACAGGGACATGATTTTTGCAAATACAGCCTTGCGCAAATCGTTACCAAAATTCTGTGCCGCCAAATTGGCAAACACTCCACAGAGTACCCCACAAAGTCCTCCCAACATTACCAGCAATATCATTTTAATTCCCAGCGTAATAATGAGGTCGATATCATTTTTCAAGACACCATTGTCCACGATATCGGCCATCATATCCGGCTGTATCAAATCCATTGCCACCTCGCCTATCATAAAAAGTGGTGCAAGCAGGCAGAAATACCAGTATTTCTTTAAATATTTAAGCATAATTACAAGTCCCTCCGTATGCAGTCCGTTATTTTGTCCAAAAGTTCTATCAGTTCCGCTTCTCTCTCGGGAGTAACTAAAGCAGTGATTACTTCATCTGACACGTGTAAACGTTCCCGCAATCTCCGGGAAGCTTCCTCGCCCTTTTCCGTCAAAAAGAGTTTGGTATGCCTCTTGTCACAACCGTCCGTCTCCTTCCACAGATAGCCCTCTTCCATCATACTTTTCACCGTCTGATTGACAGCAGAGGTGGTCACATCCGCAAATTCCGCAATATTCCGTTGGTTAGACCCGGGGTTACGCGATAGGTAAGAAATAACCATGCGGTAAGAATCCGGTATTCCTATCTCAAGGGCGATTTCCTTCACATGGTTGCTCCATGCCCGTCTGGTTCTCGCCATTGCCATCATCAGAGTTCTCTTTCTTTCCATGATATGCTCCTTTATAGT
>CAYRLN010000292.1:0-2871 GCA_964425065.1 uncultured Lachnospiraceae bacterium
CGTCGGGGGACATGTGATTGGTATAACCGTTCATGTTATATGTAATACTGTGATTGCAAACATCGGTTATGATAAAAACGTCTTTACCACGTACTGATTCGTGGAAAACAGCCTTCGCTTCACCGGAGCCGAAGCGGGGACATTCCACGTCTGTAAGGTAGTTGCTTTCAATGTAGCCATGGAAAGCAGGGTCATTTTTTACTTTGTCATTTTTAATATTCTTGCGGAAATTCACAAGATAGTCGTTTACTTTACGACCGATTTTTTCTGCTGAAGGTAATGCAACGATTTTTAATGGGGCAACCGGCATTGCATTTTCCAGTTCTCTTAGATTAGCCATAGCTTCCTCCGTAGTAATGTTTTTACGCAATATATACATTATTTTATAACATTATGCTAGTGACACGTCAAGGAATTTCTAGTACAATAAAAGGGTATTTAGTGTGCAATAGGATGCTGTGTCACCACCTAAAGTATCCATTCTTCAACGCGCGCTCGCTCCGCAAAAAACGTAGCGGATACATAAGGCTGTAAAGGACACAGCCTAAGTACCGACGTTTTTTGAGGGTTTCAGAATTGGAACTTTAGGTGATGACACAGAAAACATATTGTACAAAAAGGGAGTTGTTAAAATGAAAAACAAACATGTGATAAAAAATGTTCTTCCGGGTAGTATTGCGGAGGAAATGGAGATAGAGGCAGGGGATGTTTTGCTTGCTGTCAATGACACGAAAATAGAAGATATTTTTGATTATCAGTTTCTGGTTCAGGATGATTATATAGAAGTATTGGTGCAGAAGCCGGATGGAGAGGAATGGCTGCTGGAAATTGATAAGGATCCGGATGAGGATCTTGGGATTGAGTTTGAAAACGGGCTTATGGATGAATACAGACATTGTCATAACAAGTGTATTTTTTGCTTTATTGACCAGATGCCCCCGGGGATGAGAGAGACGCTTTATTTTAAGGATGATGATTCCAGACTTTCCTTTTTACAGGGAAATTATGTGACATTGACGAATATGTCCGACCATGACATTGACCGTATCATCCGATATCATTTGTCTCCGATTAATATTTCTTTCCAAGCAATGAACCCTGAACTCAGATGTAAAATGCTGAATAACCGTTTTGCCGGTGAGGCATTAAAGAAAGTGGATAAGCTTTACGAAGCGGGAATTACCATGAACGGTCAGATTGTTCTTTGCAAAGGGGTGAATGACGGAGAGGAATTGGAATACAGCATCAGGGAAATGGCAAAATATTTGCCCTATTTAGAGAGTGTTTCCGTTGTGCCGGTAGGACTTTCCAAGTATAGGGAGGGACTCTATCCCTTGGAGGCCTTTACGAAAGAAGACGCATGTAAAGTAATTGACCAAATCGAAAGTTGGCAGAAAAAAATTTATCCTAAATACGGACTTCATTTTATCCACGCCAGCGATGAATGGTATATCTTAGCGGAACGGGAGATGCCGGAGGCAGAACGTTATGACGGCTACCTGCAGTTGGAGAACGGCGTGGGTATGATCCGACTTTTATGGGATGAGTTTTGTGAGGAAGTGGAGCGGATCAAAAACGGTCAGGCAACCAAACCGGCGGGGACATCCGAAAAGATATCTCTTGCCACAGGAAAATTGGCGTATCCCTATATTAAGAAAATGACGGATACTCTGCAGGAACTGTTTCCCGGTCTTGATATTACGGTGTATGAAATCAGGAATGATTTCTTCGGAGAGAAAATTACCGTTTCCGGACTGCTCACAGGACAGGATATCCAAGGACAGCTGCAGGGAAAAGAACTGGGAGAAAGATTGCTTCTGCCGGAGAATGTACTGCGCAGCGGTGAGCGGGTTTTCCTTGATGATTTGACGGTGGAAGACCTTGAAAAGGCTTTACAAGTCAAAATAGATATTGTAAAATCAAATGGTTATGGTTTTATCGATTCAATATTGAAAAGATAGATATTTTTATAGCTTGCATGCCTGTATCCGGGCAGAAGGGAGGCTCAAATGGGAAAGAAAAAAGGAAAACCGATTGTGGCGGTAGTTGGTCGTCCCAATGTGGGCAAGTCGACTTTGTTTAATGCACTTGCGGGTGAGATGATTTCTATTGTGAAAGACACACCCGGTATTACAAGAGATAGAATTTATGCGGATATTACATGGCTTGATACCTCTTTTACTTTGATTGACACAGGTGGTATTGAACCGGACAGTAAGGATATTATTCTGTCCCAGATGAGGGAACAGGCCCAAATTGCCATTGATACGGCAGATGTGATTATTTTCATGGTGGATGTAAAACAGGGATTGGTGGATGCGGATTCTAAAGTGGCAGACATGCTCAGACGTTCCCATAAACCCATTGTTCTGGTTGTAAATAAAGTGGACAGCTTCAACAAATATATGGCGGATGTCTATGAGTTTTATAACCTTGGTATCGGTGAACCGCACCCGATTTCCGCAGCAAACAGACTGGGTCTTGGCGAAATGCTGGATGAAGTGACTTCCTATTTTGACAAGTCCCAAATAGAAGAGGAAGAGGATGACAGAACCAGGGTTGCCATTGTTGGGAAACCCAATGTAGGAAAATCCTCCATCATCAATAAACTGTTGGGTGAGAACCGCCTTATTGTCTCTGATATTGCGGGAACAACGCGTGATGCGGTGGATACGGACATTACTTTTAACGGAAAAGAATATGTGTTTATTGATACAGCCGGTCTTCGACGCAAAAACAAGATTAAAGAAGAATTGGAACATTACATGATTGTCCGTACCGTCAGTGCCGTTGAGCGGGCGGATGTGGTGGTTATGGTGATTGATGCCACGGAAGGCGAGATCTGGTTTGACGGCGAGCCTGTGACCTCGA
>CAYRLN010000293.1:0-2870 GCA_964425065.1 uncultured Lachnospiraceae bacterium
AGATACAAAAGAAAAATATGGATATCACACCTGAATAACCATTGAAATAGAGGAAGCCGGAGGAAAAAACCCTTGGATAGTATAGTCTGAAAGGGCACATTGATTGGAAGATAATCGATGTGCTCTTTCGTTTTGCGTAAAAATGGGAAGAGTAAAGAATGAAATCTTTTTTCGTTTTCTGTGGAAATATTATGAAAAATAAGATATGATGTTAGTGTATGCCCTGAAGGCATAAAGAGAGATTATATATACGGAGAATGAAAATGGATAACAAAGAAACCTTTGATATAGATGAGCAATTGAGGAAACGGGAGGCAAGACGGAAACGCCGTAAGCGGAATCAGGTTTTGGCCTACCTTGCAACGGTGGTTTTTGTAGGGGCAGTGCTTGCCGGCGGAATATACGGCGTGAGCCGCGTTTTGCCGACAGGAGGAACGGCAGAATCAAACGAGGATCAGGAACAGAATCCGCAGGCGAGTATGTCGCAGCAGATTTCAGATTTACTTGACGAGGAAATTGAAGAACCGGATCCTTCTGATTACATACCGGAACTTACTCCGGAAGAAAAACTGGATGAAATCATTAATCAGGCAATCAGCGTGATGCCTATTGAGGATAAGGTTGCAGGCCTCTTTATTGTAACACCGGAAGCAATTACGGGCGTGGATACGGCGCTGAAAGCCGGTGAAAGCACGAAGAATGCACTGACAACAAATCCCGTGGGAGGCTTAATCTATTTTGCAAAAAATATTCAATCCCAAGAGCAACTTGCCGAAATGATTGATAACTCCGTCCTGTATAGCAGATATCCGCTTTTTATTGCAGTGGATGAAGAGGGCGGACGCGTCAGCAGAGTGGCAGGTGCAGGACTTGCAACCAACGTGGGAACTCCTGCGGAGATTGGCGCCACAGGGGATGCGGATAACGCCTATGCAGCGGGTGTAAGCATTGCCAATTACCTTACCCCTCTTGGATTCAATCTGGATTTTGCCCCGGTGGCAGATATCAATAATGTAGAAGGCAGTATTATTGGTGACAGGTCTTTCGGAAGCGATGCGGATACGGTGGCGGAGATGGTAGCAGCCATGGTCAAGGGGCTTGAGGAAAACGGTATCAGCTCCTGTTTGAAGCATTTCCCGGGTATCGGCAGCAGTACAGAGGATACCCATGAAGGACTTGCCAGTACGGGCAGAACGGCAGAGGAATTCCGCAATAATGAATTTAAAGTTTACGAAGCCGGAATCGAAGCCGGAGTTGACTTTATTATGATTACACATATGTCTGCCCCGGGACTTACCGGCGATCAGACTTCTGCAACTTTTTCAAAGACGATTGTGACGGACATTCTGAGGAACGAACTTGGGTTTGAAGGTGTTATTATCACGGATGCGCTGAATATGAAAGCGATTTCGGATTATAACGGTGCGGATGATGCAGCAATTTTAGCACTGAAAGCAGGTTGCGATATGTTACTTATGCCGGAGGATTATAGCGTGGCTTACAATGCGGTACTTCAGGCAGTAAAGGACGGCACAATTTCTGAGGAACGAATCAATGATTCCCTCAGAAGAATTTACAGAATTAAATACGCGTATATGATGACGGATGAATAAAGGGCAAGCATAACGCGGTGTAATCCATTGAAAATGATGGTGAATGAAATAGGATAGGCAGGGAGACTAACCGTATAGTCTTCCTGTTTTTTTGTGTGATGGCGGGGAAGCGGGATTAAACAAATTTGACAACGGAAAGACGTGAGAGTATAATAAAACATATGTTACATAACAAAGTTGTATAAAAATGAGAGGTGTTCGATACATGCCGCCAAAAGCAAAATATACAAGGGAAGAAATTATACAAAAAGCATTTGAAATTACGAGGAAAAAAGGGATAGATGCCGTTGTGGCAAGAGAATTGGGAAGAGAACTTGGAACGTCATCTTCACCCATATTTACGGCCTTCAAAAATATGGAAGAGTTGCAAAAGGAAGTGCGGAAAGTGGCGCTGAAGGAGTTTGAATCCTATGTTAGTGATGCGCTCAATTACACGCCGGCGTTTAAATATGTGGGATTGAAGATGATAGAATTCGCCATGAAGGAGCCCAAGTTATTTCAGCTTGTGTATATGCGTGAGCATGATGGAACCCAAACATATTCCATGCTGATTGAGGAACTTGGTGACACCGTAGAGGTGTGTATTGATGTTATGCAGAAAGACTATGCCCTAAGCAAACCGGAGGCAGAATTATTGTTTCGTCAGGTATGGCTTCATACATTTGGCATCTGTGTATTGGTTGCGGGAAAAGTTTGTCGTATGACACCGGAGGAAATTTCGGAGATGCTGAGTGTAGAGTTCCAAGGAACTTTAATGCTGGTGAAATCCGGGACATTTAAGGCGGTTCCGGTAAGTCGTGAATGAGTACCGGTGCCGGTGGTGTAGGTTAATGCGTAGTTAGTTTAGGAGAAAAGATGAGAGTTTTAATTTTAATGGGAAGCCCCAGAGTTCATGGGAATACGGCGGAATTGTGCAAGCCGTTTATACAGGAGCTGGAAAAGAAAGATAATGAGATAAAATATGTGACGTTGGAATCTAAGAATATTTTGCCGTGCAAGGGATGTTATGCGTGTCAAAATGTGGCAGATGAGTATGGATGTGTCCAAAAAGATGATATGTACAGCATTGTTGAGGATATTGTATGGGCGGATTGTATTGTTTTGGCAACTCCGATTTATTCCTGGTATTGTACATCGAAAATGAAGGCGCTGCTGGACAGGCATTATGGATTAAATAAGTACTATGGAAATTGCGAAGGGTCCCTTTGGGCAGGAAAAAAGGTTGCAATTATTGCCACCCATGGTTATGAAGGTGCC
>CAYRLN010000294.1:0-2870 GCA_964425065.1 uncultured Lachnospiraceae bacterium
CAGTGAATACAAAAACAACAGAATTATCATTGCAACTTTTGCGTCCAATGTGGACCGTGTGCAACAGATTATTAATACGGCATACAAGTTTGGACGTAAAGTAGTGGTGGAAGGAAGAAGTATGGTTAACACCATTGATATTGCTTCCGAACTGGGATATTTGAGTGTTCCGGACCAGACATTGATTGAGATGGATCAACTAAAAAATTATCCCCCCAACCAGCAGGTTATCATTACCACCGGAAGTCAGGGAGAAAACATGGCAGCCCTTAGCCGGATGGCAAGCGGTATGCATAAAAAGATTACAGTGGGTGCCGGAGATACGGTCATCCTTTCTTCCCACCCGATTCCGGGTAATGAGAAGGCAGTTACCAAGATTATCAATGAACTTCTCCGGAAAGGTGCAGATGTAATTTTCCAGGATGCCCATGTTTCCGGACATGCGTGCCAGGAGGAGATTAAACTGATTTATTCACTTGTAAAACCGAAATATGCAGTACCGGCTCACGGTGAATATAAGCATTTGCGTGCACAGGCGAAAATTGCGGAGTCTCTTGGTATCAGCAAAGAAAATATCTTTATTCTTGCATCCGGTGAGGTGTTGGAACTGTCAGAGGAAAGTGCAGCCGTTACAGGTAAAGTGCCTGTAGGCGGTATTTTGGTGGATGGTTTGGGCGTCGGCGATGTGGGGAACGTGGTGCTCCGGGACAGACAACATTTGGCGGAAGATGGTATTTTAATCGTGGTTATGGCCATGGACAGATACAGCGGTCAGATTGTGTCCGGACCTGACATTGTTTCCAGAGGTTTCGTCTATGTCAGAGAATCGGATGAGCTGATGGAAGAAGCGCATTATGTGGTAGATGCCGCGGTGCAGAATTGCATCGATAGGGGAATCAGCGATTGGGGCAAACTGAAGACAACAACAAGAGATGCTCTTGGTGAATATGTCTGGAAGAAAACTAAGCGCCGTCCTATGATTTTGCCCATTATCATGGAAGTGTAAGTAGGAAAACAGCGGAGGCTGATGATGGAACAGATAAAAGAAGCGCTGGATGCCTTTATGACGGTTGTGAAAGATACGCCGGACTATAAAAATTTCTGTGTGCAGAAAGACAAAATAAAGGGGCAGCCTAATCTCAAGGCGCAGATTGACGAATATAGAATAAAAAAATTTGAACTGCAGAATTCCGATGACAGTGATGGGAAACTTTTTGAAAAGTTGGAACAACTGGAAAAGGAATATGCTGATGTTTGCGAAAATCCGCTGGTGGGAGATTTTCTGGAAGCGGAATTGGCGCTTTGCAGGTTGATTCAGCAGGTCAATCTGCAGGTTGTAAGCGCTTTGGATTTTGAGTAGGAGGAAGTACCATGAAGATCAGAGAGGTAGTATTTGCCGTTCTTGGAACCATAACAAAGGTGGTAGTAACGGTTCTGGTTGTTTACTATGTATATCAGGGGGCATTACTTGCTTATGATTATGGATATCGTATTTTTGCGGAGCCGGCCATGACTACGGAAGATGCGGGCTGGGATGTAAAAGTAACCGTTGCCATGGGAAGTTCTGTCAAAGAGGTAGGCGAGTTGTTGCAGGGCAAGGGGCTTATAAGAGATGCGAACCTGTTTTACCTGCAAAACCTTTTGTCCGAGTACAAAGATGAGATAAAACCCGGTACTTATATTTTAAACACTTCCATGACGGCAAAGGAAATGATGGAAATCATGGCGGCCGGTGCGGGAGAAAGTACGGAGAATGAAGAATGATTATAGATGAAAGAATGGTTGCCTTTATTAACTCGTTTGATAAAGGCAACACGCCGTTATTGAATGAAATAGAAAAATACGCTCTGGAAACGGAAGTGCCCATTATCCGCAAGGAAATGCAGAATTTTTTGAAGTTTCTGTTGGCTTTGCAAAAACCTGCCCGCATTTTGGAGGTGGGAACCGCAATCGGATTTTCTGCTTTGCTTATGAGCGAGTATGGACCGTCGGATTGCCACATTACCACTATTGAAAAATACGAGAAGCGGATTCCCATTGCAAGGGATAATTTTGCGAGAGCGGGAAAGACAGATAAGATTACGCTTCTGGAAGGGGATGCGACCGACATACTGAAAGAACTGGAAGGTCCCTATGATTTTATTTTTATGGATGCCGCAAAGGGTCAGTACATACATTTTATGCCGGATATTTTGCGTCTTCTTTCGGATGGAGGACTTTTGGTATCTGACAATGTATTGCAGGATGGGGACGTGATAGAATCCCGCTTTGCGGTGACAAGAAGGAACCGGACCATACATGCCCGGATGAGAGATTATCTCTTTGAATTGACCCACCATCCCGGGCTTACAACAACGATTGTACCGCTGGGGGACGGGGTGACATTAAGTGTGAAAAACAGTGTGGAAAACACAGGAGAATGAATATGAGTGAAAACAGACGGAAACCGGAGCTTTTGGTGCCTGCCAGTAGCCTGGAAGTTTTGAAGACTGCAGTTATCTTTGGTGCGGATGCAGTATATATTGGGGGTGAAGCCTTTGGCCTTCGCGCCAAGGCAAAGAATTTCTCCATGGAGGACATGGCAGAGGGTATTGTGTTTGCCCATGCACACGGGGTAAAAGTTTATGTTACGGCAAATATCCTTGCGCACAACGGTGATTTGGAAGGGGCTGAAAAGTATTTTGAAGAACTTTGGAATATGAAGCCCGAAAGGCCGGATGCACTGATTATATCCGATCCCGGTATGTTTACCATTGCCAAAAAGGTATGCCCGGAGATGGAAATTCACATTTCTACCCAGGCGAACAATACGAACTGGCAGACCTATCTTTTCTGGTGGAACATGGGAGCGAAACGCGTGGTTTCCGCCC
>CAYRLN010000295.1:0-2857 GCA_964425065.1 uncultured Lachnospiraceae bacterium
TCACCATCGAGAGCATGAAGTACCGCAAGAATATCGTAGATATTGAAGCTACCATCATTTGCGAGAGAGATTCCCATAAGGGGATTATCATCGGTAAGGGCGGAAATATGCTGAAAATGATTGGCTCCAAGGCCCGGCCTGAGATTGAAGATTTACTGGAAATGCAGGCAAATTTGCAGCTTTGGGTTAAGGTAAAGAAGGATTGGAGAGACAGCGATTTGCTCCTCAAAAACTTCGGCTACAACGAAAAAGATATCCTGCAGTAGCGCATAGAAAACGGGGAAAAAGCAAACCCTATTAGTGCCAAAGAGAAAAGCACAAGGGGGATGCAAAATGAACGCAGAAAGTTACTGGCAGCAATTTGTGGGCTCCGGAAAAATCGAAGATTATCTGACCTACAGTAGGGCAAAAGAGGAACAAAACATAAATTGCAAGCAGGAAGGAAAAGAAGGAGAGAAACCGTATGCAGGAAGCAATTACGGTAACAGGAATGATCTTAAGTCAGACGCCTATCGGTGAATACGATAGGCGTATCTGTATATTAACCAAAGAAAGAGGGAAAATATCTGCCTTTGCAAAAGGGGCAAGGCGGGCAGGAAACCGTTTTATGGCGGCTACCAATCCCTTTTGTTTTGGTGAGTTCAAATTGTATGAGGGAAAGAGTTCTTATAACGTGATGGAAGCAAACATTTCCAACTATTTTGAACAACTCCGCAGTGATTACATAGGTGCCTACTACGGCATGTATTTTTTGGAAGTGGCGGATTATTACACAAGGGAAAACAATGACGAAAAAGAGATGTTAAAGCTTTTGTATCAGTCCATGCGGGCACTGGTGCATCCTTCCATCCCCAATGAACTGATTCGGGCTGTTTACGAGATTAAGGCAGTGGCGGTAAACGGGGAATTTCCCGGCATTCCCACAGACAATGCGTGGGAAGAGTCCACTGTTTATGCTGTGGAATATATTGTGACTTCCCCGGTGGAGAAACTTTATACCTTCAATGTGACGGAAAAGGTTTTGGGGGAACTTTTGGAAATCGGAGAGCGTTGCAGAAAGAAATTTTTCAACAAAGAATTTAAGAGTTTGGAGATATTGGAGACTCTGCTATGAGAGAAAACAGAAAAAAACAAACCTTTTATATAATGGCGGTATGTCTGCTTTTTCTGGCAGCTTTTTTACGAGTGTACAATCTTGCAAAGGTGCCGCTGGGCGTACATATCGATGAGACCGGGCTTGGATTAAATGCGTGGTCCATTGCCAATTTCGGTACGGACCGCTACGGGAATTATATGCCTGTCTGTCCCTCTAATTTTTATGGGGAACAGAGTGCCTTTTATACTTATTTCTGTGCCCTGCTTGTCAAACTTTTCGGACTAAACCTATACACGCTGCGGCTGCCGGGGGCGATTATGGGCATTCTTACGGTAGTTTTCGGAGCCCTGATTATGAAAGAAAAATGGGGAGAGAAAGGTCTGCTTGTCGGACTTGCCCTTCTGGGTATTTGTCCTTGGTTTGTGATGAGCAGCCGTTATGCTTTGGACTGCAATGTGATGCTGGGCATGCTGACCATTGCACTTTATAGCCTGCTCCGGCTTTTGAGAAGAGTGAAAGAGGAACCGGAAAAGAAGCATTACGGCAGGTTTGCCTTAACAGGCATTTTGTTTGGGCTGGTTTTGTATACCTACATTATTGCAGCTATTGTAATAGCCGTATTCGGTATTCTTTTTGGTGGCTACTATCTGTTTTATAAAAAAGAAAACAGGGGACTTAGACTAAAGCAGTTACTTTCCATGGCAATTCCTATGGGCATCCTGGTCATTCCTTTGCTTTTGGTGGTTTGCGTCAACTATTTTGATTTAGAGCCCATTGTGACGCCCTTCTTCTCCGTGCCCAAAATGATAACCAATCGTACGGAAGAGGTGGCATTTACCCTTGGAGATATACCGGGAAAGATAAAACGGCTTTTCTATGTGCTGACTTCGGATGGGGTTTACGGTTCCTCGGACCGGTATTGGTCTCTGTACTGGTGGAGTCTGCCCTTTGCTTTGGCAGGCGGGGGTTTCAGTATCCGAGATGCATGGAAGGCATGCAAGGCCCGGGAAATAGGCGCAGATTTTATTATGCTTCTTATTACAGTGGCGGAAGTGGTGATGTTTATTCCCTGCGGACTGTATAACTATCACATCAACGGCATTTATATTGCGGTGGCATATTTTGTGGTAAAGGGCATTTTTGGAGTGCTGGCACTTTTGAGACAGCCCCGGGTCAAAATGGGATGCGGCATTGCAGTGGCAGCCCTGTATACGGCAACCTTTATCGGGTTTGCATGGGAATATTTTGTGATAGCCAAGACAGATACCCTTTGGGTGTATGACGGTGCCGGTGAGGCCCTGTCCCTGCTTGAGGATAAATATAAGGAGAGAGAAATTTACATCTTGGACGAACCGGGGGAACTGTATTTAATGTCCAATCCCATTCCACCCGAGGAATTTAAAAACGCATGTGATGAGAATGGTCATGTATATGCATACGGGAATGTGCATTTTTACAGGCCGGATTCCTATGAGGAAAATCATGTGTATGTGTGTAATAAGGCATCAGGACGGGCCGGTGAATTTGGAGACAGCAGTGTGACCGGGATAAATTTTAAAAGTGTGGAGACGGAGCATTATATTGTGTTTTATTGTGATTAGGAAAAGTTGAAAAATCACTCCCTCTAAGTTGTAGAAAAACGTGAAAGAATTTTCTACAACTTAGGGGGAGTTTTTTAAGAAAAATATAAGATTTATCACCAATTTTTTGTAAGAAAAAGCAGTTACAATGATTATGTTTGAGGGAACAGTGCTGAAAATA
>CAYRLN010000296.1:0-1439 GCA_964425065.1 uncultured Lachnospiraceae bacterium
GAAAACTCCGTCATCCCAGCCGTAGCCGCAAATTAAAAGACTATTTGGATTAGGAAATCATATAATATGGTAGTGTTGTCAAAACGCCTGCAGGCACTCTGCGACATGGTGACAGCGGGAAACCGTGTTGCAGACGTGGGTTGTGATCATGGTTTTGTGTCCATTTATCTGGTGCAAAAAGGGATTGCTCCCTATGTGTATGCCATGGATGTGCGCGAAGGCCCTTTGCAGAGAGCAAAGGAGCACATCATGTCCTATAAACTGGAGGCTTACATAGAAACAAGACTTTCCGATGGGGTGAAGGCTCTTTTGCCCGGAGAGGCGGAAAGTTTGGTTTGTGCCGGAATGGGCGGTAAATTAATGCAAAAAATCCTGACTGAGGGAAAGAATAAAGTTTCCGGTATGAGGGAACTGATTTTGCAACCACAGTCGGAACTCCAGGCCTTCCGCGCTTTTTTAAGGCAGGAAGGTTTTGCGATTATAGAAGAAAAAATGATTTACGAAGAAGGCAAATATTATCCCATGATGCGGGTTGTGCCGGAGGCGATTTCAGCGGCGGCAGAACAATCTGCGGCGCAGAGCAATCAAGAACTCACTGAGCAGCGTCTGTGGGATAAGTTTGGCAGATTGTTACTGGAAGAGAAAAATCCTGTGCTCATCCGGTTTCTCCATTTTAACATCAAGCTCCATGAGGAGATTTTGGAGAAACTAAAGAAGCAGACCGGCGGCGATGAGGCTGCGGTGCTTGGCAGGGAAAGCAGGATTCGCGAAGTGTTAACCGAAATAGAGGATATGCAGGAAGCATTACTCAGAATGGAGGCCGGCAATATCAATGATTACAGTGATAGTAAACGGAGAAAAGAGACAGTACCCTAAGGGAACAACCTATGAGCAGATTGCCCGGGAATATCAGGCACAGTATGATAATCCCATTGCGCTGGCGGTTGCAAACGGTAAAATAAGGGAATTGTTTAAAGCGGTGGAGAAGGATTGTGAACTTTCTTTCTTTACACTGAAAGATGATGTGGGACACAAAACTTACGTGCGCACAGCCACCATGATGCTGATGAAAGCGGTGGCGGATGTGGCAGGGGATGAAAATGCCCAGAAATGCAAAGTGGAATGTGCCATTGGCAGAGGTTATTATGTGCGCGGGCTTAACGGTTTTTGCGTTACACCTGCTACGGTGGAGCAGATAAAAGCAAAAATGCAGCAAATGGTAGCAGAAAAAACGGCTGTCAGCAAGAAAGCCTATCCTTTGTCAGAGGCCATGGAACTTTTCAGGGAAAAAGGTATGAAAGACAAAGAAAAACTGTTTAAGTACCGCAGAAGTTCCTATGTAAATATTTATGAAATTGATGGTTACTACGATTATTATTATGGTTATATGTTACCGCATGCAGGATATATGCAGTGGTTTGATTTGATTCCCTATGAAG
>CAYRLN010000296.1:1449-2832 GCA_964425065.1 uncultured Lachnospiraceae bacterium
GGCATGATGCTTTTACTTCCCGGGAAAAAGAATCCTACCTATGTGGAGCCTTTTTCACCAAGAGAAAAACTGTTCCGTACACTTATGGAAACAGAAAACTGGTACAAAAAGGTTGGCATTGAGACTGTGGGTGATTTGAATGACCGGATTTGTAACGATTCTTTAAGTGAGATGATTCTTATTCAGGAGGCTGAGCAGGAGCGCAGAATCGGTGAAATTGCAAAGGACATTGTAAAGAGAGGCGGCGTAAAATTTATTATGATTGCCGGACCTTCTTCTTCCGGAAAAACAAGTTTTTCCCACAGATTGTCCATTCAGCTCCGCACCCAGGGGTTGGTACCTCATCCAATCGCTTTGGACGATTATTTCGTGAACCGGGATAAGACGCCCAGAGACGAGAACGGCGAGTATAACTTTGAATGTCTCGAAGCCATTGACGTCGAACAGTTCAATCAGGATATGACAAAGCTTCTTGCCGGAGAAACGGTGGAATTGCCGACTTTCAATTTCAAAACCGGAATGCGGGAGTACAAAGGAAACTATAAGAAACTGGGTTCTGATGATGTTCTTGTTATTGAAGGAATTCATGGATTAAATGACAGGACTTCTTATTCCCTTCCCAGTGAGAGCAAATATAAGATTTACATCAGTGCGCTGACCAGCGTTAATGTAGATGAACACAACAGAATTCCTACCACAGACGGCCGTCTCATCAGACGTATGGTGCGTGATGCAAGAACAAGAGGAACAAGCGCAAAGAGAACCATTCAGATGTGGCCTTCCGTAAGACGCGGTGAAGAAGAGAACATCTTCCCCTTCCAGGAGAGCGCAGATGCAATGTTCAACTCTGTATTGATTTATGAACTGGCCGTATTAAAGCAGTATGCGGAGCCTTTGCTGTTCAGCATTACGCCGGATGAACCGGAGTATTTTGAGGCAAAGAGAATTCTGAAGTTCTTGGATTACTTCCTTGGCGTGAGCAGTGAGAATGTGCCCAACAACTCTGTTTGCAGGGAATTTATCGGTGGTAGCTGCTTTAACGTGTAGGTTACGGGCTGTAAGTGTGAAAAACATGGGGTGGCACGTAAATTCGAGTTGAAATGGCATGGAAAAGGGTCAAAAATTACGTGCCAAATCATGGTTCTTGGTATGTCGGCAAGTAATTATAGGATATAAGAGTGTGCTGATAGATTGGCGAAAGAGTCGTGCTTTCGAATAGGCCGGTATGGCGAGTTCTTATTTGAAAACATGACAATTTACAAAACTAAAAATGTGTGATAAAATACGGAAGTTCTATAAGTAGGACAAATAATCGCGGCCGCCACGTGCGGGTGAGGAAAGTCCGGGCTTCACAGGGCAGGATGCCGGATAACGTCCGGTGGA
>CAYRLN010000297.1:0-2822 GCA_964425065.1 uncultured Lachnospiraceae bacterium
GCTTTACATCATAACCTGCATAGCGGAAAATTTTTTCAAGCACATCTTCCATGATATAACTTCTTAAGTTTCCTATATGGGCAAAATGATAAACGGTGGGGCCGCAAGTGTACATATTCAACTTGCCTTCCACGTTTGGCACAAATTCTTCTACGTTTCTGGTTAAGGTGTTGTAAATTTTCATGTTAGTCTCCTTTTATGGTCTCCTTTTATGATTTCCTACTGTTTTTTACATTCTATTTTGCCGCATCACCGTTTGGTGTGCTTTCGCTGTTTTTTGCTTCCGCCTTCATCAGTTCTTTTATCTGATACTCCAACTCCAGCACCCTGCTGACTAATTCTGTGTTCTCATGCTTCAAGTTGTTGATATCTTCTTTTACAGGGTCGGGCAGATGCACCTGATCCATGTCCTCCCTTGGAAGAGACTGGTTATTTCTTTTCACCACACGTCCCGGCACGCCCACTACGGTAGAATTGGGCGGCACTTCCGCAAGCACCACACTACCTGCACCGATTTTGGAAGTGGCACCGATGGTAAAAGACCCCAGCACTTTGGCACCGGCACTGATCATTACGTTATCTTCCACGGTAGGGTGACGCTTTCCCTGTTCCTTACCGGTACCACCCAGCGTTACCCCCTGATATAAAGTTACGTTGTCCCCGATGATTGCAGTCTCGCCTATGATAACCCCGTTTCCGTGGTCTATAAAAAATCCCTTACCGATTTTTGCACCGGGATGGATTTCAATTCCCGTCTTTCTCACTGCTCTTTGTGAAATCCAGCGTGCAAGAAAATAATGATTTTTTTCATACAGCCTATGTGCCACTCTATAATGCATCATGGCTTTAAAACTCGGATATAAAAAAACCTCCATAGAAGAATGTATTGCCGGGTCACGCTCACGGATAACACGGATTTCTTCTCTAATATTACTGATAAATCCCATATAAGCCCCTTTCTTTCTGCCCATGCAAGCATGTCATCTGATGAAGTCTGTTTCTGACTCTGCTTACTTCCTCCTGAATGAGCAGACTCGAAACACTTCTTGTTTCGAGTTCGCGTTGCTCGTCTTAAACACACTTCATCATCTGCCCATGCAAGCATGTCATCTGATGAAGTCTGTTTCTGACTCTGCTCATTCGCGCAAAAAACGCGGCCAACTCCAATCTCACAAGAGACGGCTTTGCCCGCGGTTCCACTCTACTTAAAGACCATTGGTCTTTCACTTAATACGTTTAACGCACGCCTACGGATTCGTATACTCTGATTACTTCCCCGAATCAACTCACGGATGCACTTCCTTTTCCCGATTGTAGAACCGCTTTCAGCCGGTGACAGTTCCTCTCTGTAGTCTCTGTGAAAAAGTACTCTTTCCGCTCACAGTTTTTTGATATATCTATTAAACAGAATATGCAATTTTATCGCTTTTGTCAACTTGAATTTTACCCGTTTCCGGGAAGTGCCCCCTTATTGCATCCGACATCCGCTGCAACCGGCACATCTGCTTTCCGTCACATCGCTTGCTGTCAGTTCAAAAGGACTGGTCAACATACAAATAGCCTGAGAAGAAATTCCTTCTCCAGTTCCCGTAAATCCCAGACCTTCCTCTGTTGTCGCCTTTACATTAATCTGTGATACCTCTATTCCAAGAGCACTTGCAATATTTTCCCTCATCGTATCAATATATGGACGCATCTTGGGAGCCTGTGCAATAATCGTTGCATCTATATTTTCAATAAGAAATCCATTTTCTTCTAAAAGTTTTGCCACCTGCTGAAGCAAAAGAACCGAAGATATCCCTTTGTACGCCGGGTCCGTGTCCGGAAAGTGCTTACCGATATCCCCAAGGGCCGCTGCGCCGAGAAGGGCGTCTGAAATGGCATGCAGAAGAACATCTGCATCGGAATGTCCAAGAAGCCCCTTTTCATAAGGAATTTTCACGCCACCTATAATAAGTTCTTTTCCCTCCACCAACTTGTGAACATCATATCCCATACCGATTCTCATATTGATTACCTCGTTTCATATTTATTACCACCATTGTTTATTCCATAATTTAAGGGATGTGCCGGACAAAAATCTCGTCGCATCCCTTGTATTTTACCACATCTTATCTATTTTTAATACCACAAGATTCTACTTCTCATGGTTAAATTTTATCATAACCTGTCTGCATCAAAAACAGGTATACCGTCAAGTATATATTTTCTTCTATTATGTTCTTACGAGTTAACGAAATAAAGTTTATTTTGTTTTGTGTTGACAACAGCAAGGTTCCTTGATATACTGAATTTCACATCAATATTTTTCTAATACATTTCTGATTATCTAGTGGCAATTCAAATGTCGCATTGACAACACAGTATTTGTCCCAATGGAAGCACCTTGAAAATTTAATATGGCTTTGCACATTACTACTAAATACAAAGGAGTGTGATACATATGACAGATAGAGAAATTTTGGAGTTAATTCTGTCCAAAATTGTTGCTATGGAAATCGACATCGCTGAACTAAAGCAGGACGTCGCCATCCTCAAAGACGATGTTAAGATTATTAAATTGGTTGTTGAAAATGAACTTCGCATAAACATTCAGCGAGTTGCCGAAGGACATTTGGATTTGTCAAGAAACCTCAAAGAATCTCAAAAATCAAACAATGAATTTGAAATGTTATCTATCAGAGTCGGAACTTTAGAGTCTCAGGTCAAAGAAATCAACAGAAAAATTTCTTAAAATCCCAACTAATCATTAAACCGGCAAAGCTGTATTGAATATATAACAACCTTCAAATACCCTTTCGTATTTGAAGGTTGTTTTTTTA
>CAYRLN010000298.1:0-2810 GCA_964425065.1 uncultured Lachnospiraceae bacterium
CACTTTTCTGGCTGATAGGTGTAGTGAATTATGTGGGTTACATTCAGTTGGCATTCTTCTGTTTTGCGTTGGGGTTTTGTGCAGTAAATGCAGTTATTCAATTTGTTTTATTTTTCAAAATGAGATGAACATATTTGCGTAACAATTATAATTTGTAAAGGTCTTGGGGAAGGAATATAGTTAGGCAAGTAAATTGAAAACCTCCAGAGTACCTTTTCAAAGGATTTACGTGCGGAACCAGTAAAAAGTTATAGAGGCACGTAATCTAACCTTCAAATAGCCATACCGACAGGTTGGCGAACAAGTTCACGAACAAGTTCACGAACAAGTTCACGAACAGGTTCGCGAACCTGCCCGGCATGGCTCAAAGCAAATGTAAAGGTCACTAAGACTGCATTGCCATTTCCGGGAGAAAAGGGTAAAATATTAGTATGTAATATTTGTGGAGGTGCGTAGTGAACATGGAGCGAACAGTTTCTATTTTGGAGCGTAACAACAAAGCGGCAATAAAAGCACATTTGATTGCGGTTATTATAATGGATGTGTTTTGTCTCTTACAAGTAGCCGGTGGCTTTCAGCGTGGAAGTTATGCAATAATTTCAACGATACTTGGCTTTGCACCGGTAATAATGGAAAAGAGAATTCGCAAAAAGAATCCGGAGTCCACAAAGATTAAACCTTTGCTTGCCATCGGTTTTCTGATCTTTTATAGTTTTTCGCTTTTTACATCTACCAATAATATGGTATTTGTATTTGTGATTCCCATGATTATGATTATTTCCATTTACAATGACACAAAATATTCATTGGTGGTTAATGGCGTTGCGGTTTTGGAGAGTATTATTTTGGTTGCAATCGGTTCAAGCACCGGGCAGTTTGGATATCTTGGCATGGATTATGCGATTATCCAGATTGTTATTATGATTATGGTCATGATTTTCTCTAATATGACAGCAAAGACCCTGACTGCCAATTCAAATCAGCAGCTTGCCAGCGTGGAAACACTGTCTGTTCAATTACAGGAAGGCATTAAAGAGGTACATATTAATTTAGAAAAACTCAGTGCTTCTTCCGAGCATACAGCGCATGCAATGCAGGAGGTTTCCGGTGGTATTCAAAACACTAACGAGGCCATTTCAGAACAAATTTCCCAGACTGACCAGATCAGGGAAAAAGTAACTAATGTAAATAATGCCTCTAACGAAATTGCTCAAAATATGAACAATACTTTACAGGTTTTGGAGCACGGGAAAGAAAATGTTGCCAGATTGGTGGAACAGGTAGAGGCTTCTGTGCAGAATGGCGCTGATGTTGCAACCAAGTTAGAGACACTTGAAGGCTATATGGAAAAAATGGATTCCATTGTAAAGATTATTGACAACATTGCTTTTCAGACCAGGATTCTTTCCATTAATGCCAGAGTGGAAGCAGCAAGAGCCGGTGAAGCAGGCCTTGGATTCGAGGTGGTTGCAATGGAAATCACACAAATGGCAGAGCGAACAGCGGATGCTACAGTTCAGATTACTGAAATGATAGATAATGTGTCTCTTGCCATAAGGGAAGTGGTAAGCGTTGTATACCGGATGGTTGAAGAGATTAACGAGGAAAAAGGCAGCACACAAAGTACCTCTGAAAGTTTTGCGTCTATTCAGAGACACGCAAGGGCTGTGCATGATAATATTCAGAGTCTGGAATATAATATTGAACAGTTAAAAACTGCAAATCAGTTGATTGGCGATTCTATCCTTACGATTTCCAATGTTTCAGAAGAGGTAGCGGCACATACGGCGCAAACCCTTACTCTTGAGGATGCAAATGCCCGGATTCTTTCTGATATTGAAGAAAAAATGAATAGTTTGATTGACTTAATCCAAGACTAGCATTAAAATAACGTTTTGTATGTAAATCCTACCAGTTATGATTAAAAACTTTTATTATCAACCATAATAAGTTATAATTCATGCGTAACTATTAAGGTACAAGGCAAAAGAAGTATTAAATTGCAAAAAAGAGGAGAAATGATTATGAAGAAAAAATTAGCAATTATGTTACTTACAGTAATGACCGTGTCCTTGGTTGCCTGTGGCAAACAGGATGACACAAACTCAAATGATAACGTAAATACTGAGAATACAGTAGAAGAAGGTTCCGGAATGGAATCTGAAGTTGAGTCTGAGATGGAATCGGAGGTTGGAAACGAAAGTGATGCAGAAGCAGACAACGTTGCTACAGCAGATGGAGCACTCGGAGTTTTTGATGCTGTTTGGAATTCCTTTGTGGATGAAATGACAGTTGTAATGGGCGGTGATGCTTCCGGTTATTTCGGCTATATCCCCTATGAACTGACAACCGCAGAAGATTTGGACGGTATGCTGGGCTACCCTGCAGAGCACTTCGAGAAAGTGGACAACGTTGCTTATATGATGCATATGATGAATGCAAATACTTTTACAAGCGGTGTGTATCAGCTGAAAGATGCGGATGACGTGCAGACTGTGGCAGATGCTTTGAAAGAAAACATCATGAACAGAGAGTGGATGTGCGGTTTCCCTGATAAATTGATCGTTATTTCCTTTGACGATTATGTAGTAGCGACATTTGGCAACACACAGGCAGTGGATGCTTTCAAAACAAGTTTGACAGCAGCATATGAAAATGCTACACTTTTATATGAAGAAAGTATTTCTTAATTAGACATGAAAAGCCCTATCTGTAAACCAGTTAGGGCTTTTCGTATATTTGGAAAAGGAGATGGCAAGACGGGATGTTATTTTCCAGTATCACTTTTTTGTTTTATTTTTTACCTATAG
>CAYRLN010000299.1:0-2804 GCA_964425065.1 uncultured Lachnospiraceae bacterium
TATTGCCACGACTCAGATTTATGCGAACCTAAATCACAACCGTATCAGAGAGGTATATGCAAAGGCACATCCCAGAGGATAGGTCTGAAAGAACAGAATTGGGAAACTTACATAAGGAATAAGAAATGGCACACTTCATATGGGGAAGTGTGCCATAATTTTATTCCATAATGGAGTATTGCAGCCATTCATATAATAGTTTGCTGCCTTCCGTGATTTCAGGGGGAAGGAGCGCTCTGGCAACCATTTTTAATTCTTCGCCGGGAGCGTCCAAACGACGGAGATAGGCATAGTCGCCATCCAATCTTTCTACTTCATATTGAAAACTGTTCATATTTTCACCTGCTTACTCGTAATCTGCAATATCGTAAATCAATCTCTCGGTATCTGCCCAGCCAAGGCAAGGGTCGGTAATGGATTTACCATATACGCCACCGCCTACTTTCTGGCATCCTTCCTCAATATAACTTTCAATCATGACACCTTTGACCAGACCATGAATGTCTGTATTTAATTTACGGCTGTGCATAACCTCTTTTACGATACGGATTTGCTGTGCAAACTGTTTATTGGAGTTATTGTGGTTAGCATCAATTACACAGGCAGGATTTTTGAGTTCGCGCTCATTGTAAAGGTTGAGCAGAAGGTTTAAATCCTCGTAGTGGTAGTTGGGAATAGAGTTGCCGTGCTTGTTTACTGCGCCACGCAAAATGGTGTGTGCAAGGTCATTTCCGGTTGTGTTTACTTCCCAGCCCCTGTAGGTAAAGGAGTGAGCTTTCTGGGCAGCATAAACGGAGTTCAGCATGACGGAGAAGTCTCCACTGGTAGGGTTCTTCATTCCGGCAGCCACGTCGAATCCACTGACAGTCAGGCGGTGCTGCTGATCTTCTACGGAACGGGCACCGATTGCCACGTAGGAGAGGATATCGGATACATAGGGCCAGTTCTCCGGATAAAGCATCTCATCGGCGGCAGTAAGACCGCTTTCACTTATGGCACGGATGTGCATTTTTCTCACCGCAGTAAGTCCTTCAACATAATCGGGCTTCTTTTCAGGGTCAGGCTGGGAGGCAATGCCTTTATAGCCTTCGCCGGTAGTGCGGGGTTTGTTGGTGTAGATTCGGGGAATCAGAATCAGTTTATCTTTGACCTTTTCATTCACCTTGCCGAGGCGGCTTACATAGTCGCAAACGGCAGCCTCATT
Organism: uncultured Lachnospiraceae bacterium; assembly: GCA_964425065.1. Classification (GTDB taxonomy): domain Bacteria; phylum Bacillota; class Clostridia; order Lachnospirales; family Lachnospiraceae; genus Acetatifactor. Next base: position 1,205 of record CAYRLN010000299.1, read on the forward strand.
GTCTGCAGAACAAGGACCCACAATTACCAGGAATTTATTGCTCTTTCCGGTGAGGACATCCTTGATTTCTGCGTCTCTTTGCTTTTTCAATTCTATTAAGTCGGCGGAAAGGGGAAGTTGTTCCTTAATTTCCTCCGGACTGGGTAATTTTTTTATAAATTCGAAACTCATCTGTGTTTCCTTCTTTCTTTATACTTTAGTGCGTTAACAGGTGTATTACGAATCATAACTCACTAGAAATCTCTCTTATTATAACGAATGAAAAGCGTTGTTGCAACCCAAAAAAGTGGGTGTTACAATAGGCATAGTTAGGTTTTTAATGATGTGCGTCAAGGAGAAGAAACTGACAGTATGAAATATAAGATAGGAATTTGCGATGATGAATGCATATGGAGAGACCAGTTGTCCCAAATGGTCACTACTTGGTCAAAGCATAAAAATGCACAAATTCAAATCATGTGTTATGAAAGTGCAGAAGAGTTTTTGTTTAAAGAAGGTAATGTGGAAACCGATATATTGTTTCTGGACATAGAAATGAAGGAAATGAACGGTGTGGAACTTGCCGGAAAAGTGCGTCAGGGAAATAAGGAAATGCAGATTGTCTTTGTCACCGGATATATGGATTACATACAGGAAGGATATGACGTGGAGGCACTGCACTATCTGTTAAAGCCTGTGACAGAGGAAAAGATAGGGCAGGTGCTCGACCGGGCTGTAAAAAGATTGGAAACATCCGGCAGGACATTGCTCCTTAATGTGCACGGTGAATTGGTGCGGGTTCCCTGTTATGAAATCCGATATTTGGAAGTCTGTAAAAACTATGTTACTATTTACGCGAAAGAACAATATGAAGTAAAAATGACCTTGAGCGAATTGGAAGAAAAACTGGACGAAAGTTTTTTTAGAACGGGAAGGTCTTATATTGTTAATTTGCGTTTTATCAGGCGTATCAGTAAGACGGAAATTATTTTAAACAGTGGCGAGAGTATTCCTATGCCCAGAGGCATGTACGACAAGGTGAATCAAGCCATGATTCGATTCTTTTAACGGAGGAAAAAAGATGTCTTTGCTATCAAAATATATAGATAAAAGACTGGCTGCTTATCAGGGTGAATTAATACAAACCCATTATGAAGAAGTGGAAAATATGTACAAGCAGGTGAGAGGCTGGCGTCATGATTACCGCAATCACATTCAGGTGATGAAAAGTTACGCAGCGGCTGGTGATTTGGATGCAATTCAGAAATATCTTTCCGAACTGGATGAGGATTTATCCACGGTGGATACGGTTATTAAAACGGGTAATAAGATGACAGATGCTATCTTGAACAGTAAAATTTCCTTAGCAAAGTCCAGAAACATACCGGTTGTGGCAGATGCCCATGTGCCTGTGGCATTAAAAACATCGGAAATAGATTTATGCATCATCATTGGAAATTTGTTTGACAATGCCATAGAAGCCAGTTTGGAGTTGCCGGAAGACAAGAGAATGATTCGTATTTATATGGATATGAAAAATACACAGTTGTATATGTCTTTTACCAATTTGACTGCTTCGGGCAAGATGAAAAAATCAAGTGGTCGTTTTCAGACTACCAAA
>CAYRLN010000300.1:0-2798 GCA_964425065.1 uncultured Lachnospiraceae bacterium
CCTTTGTCATCTCGCTGACGCCGCTTTTTTTCTTTTTCGGGCGCAAATATTCCGGGTTTCTTACAATACGGTACTCCTGCCCTCTGTGTGTCATGGCAAGTTCTACAAAAGTAGGCACCTCACCCACTGCAAAATCACTTCTCACACTTCCCTTTTCTCTGGTATCTCCACTGAGAGTACCATAAAGAGCATAAGTAATGGCATCAAAAATAGTGGTTTTTCCCGCTCCGGTTGAACCGGTAATCAGAAAAAGCCCGTTTCCCCGAAATTTCCTAAAATCGATTTCTACCCTATCTTTATAAGGTCCCCATGCACTGATAATCAAATAATCTGGTCTCATGCCGGAATCTTCCTTTCCGTGTTCATTCTTCCTGCTTTTACTGCTTTACTCTTCCGCTTTCTTTGCTGCCCAGTTTATAATTTCCATTCTGGTTTCATCCGGGCGTTCCCCCTTAAGCATTTCATAGAAATCCGAAAAAAGTTCTTCCGTGGACTTCTGTCCCAAATCCAACTGCAAATCTGTCATCTCCCTTTCTTCCTTCAAATTCTTTTCCAACACAATCTGCATCACATTTGGATAAACGCTTCGAAGGCTGCCTATGGGGTCCAGCAATTCTACCTCGTCTGTCAAAACCGCCTGGATATAATCTTCCCGCGTTTCTTTTTTCTCTGCCTGTCCCTGTGCCAAAAGTTCATCCAGACTTCCCTTTAAAATACGCATCTCAATAAGCGGCTTAAGTTCCCGTTTGGCAACCTCGACACACCCCTTTTCTTTTAGCGTAACGATATTTACATACTTGCTGCCCTTTACCTCGGAAAAAGAGTATTTTAACGGAGAACCTGCATAGTACACTTCTCCCTTTCCTATCCGTTGGGGTTTATGAATATGACCAAGGGCTACATAGTCAAATACACTAAACAAAGAGACGGGCACGTTGTCCAAGCCCCCTACATTTACTTTTGTCTCTGAATCTGAAAGTTCCGGCGCCTCCCCGCCTTCTCCCGTCACAAAAAAGTGGGTGACAAGCACATGTCTTGTCCGCAAATCCATTGTTACAGGCACACCGGATAATATATTTTCCACGGCCTCCGCGCTGGTTTTTGCACCTGCCACCGCAGGCTTCACGAAAGGAAGACATACAAAATCAACACTTCCGTATTCATCCTCAAAAGCAACCCGTTTTACTTCCCCTTCGTCACCGCCGGCAATATAAAGCCCCTGTTTTTCCAGAATTTTATCCGCAAAAGCCACGCGCTCCCCGCTGTCATGATTTCCGCTAATCATAATAACCGGGATCTTATCCGACAAAAGCGAGGTCAGAAACTCGTCCAAAAGTTCCACCGCCTCCGTAGAGGGAATGGCCCTATCATAAATATCTCCGGCGATTATCACAGCATCTGCTTTTTCTTCCCGGGCAATCTGTTTTATCTGTTCTAAAATATATTCCTGGTCTCTAATCATAGAAAAACCATTCACACTTTTTCCAATATGCAAATCGCTTGTGTGTAAAAATTTCATGCGCGCACTTCCTCTCATTTACTGCCAATACAATTCTACCATATCTTTGGCGTATAAGAAATCCTTTGAGAATTGTTCTTTCACTTCCAACACCGTATTTTCTTTAGAAAGGCCGAATTTTTTACAGAGTGCAACGCAAGCCTGTATTCCTTGCTGTATTCCTTGCTGTATTCCCTCTTCCATTCCTTCATCAAAAAATGCTTCACTCCAGTTGCACATCTCTCTTACCTCCTCTTCCGCATATCAAAGGTAACATATTCACCACTCATTTCGACGCTTTCCAAACCATCTCCGTTAACGCGCGAATCACTCAAATTTAATGGCACAGCAGACACTTCTATTTCCGGTGCAATAAAGGTAATGATTTCATCAATGGAAAAGTCTTTCACCTCTTCCACCGCCTCTTTTAAAATCCATGCCAAAACCGGACGGTAACTCAAGATATGTTTCACACGCTTATCGTACTGTGCCATTAATCCGGCATTTTCCAAAGCAGTATACAATGATGTCTTCTTTCGCATTATACCTCCTATACAGGCAGACAAATACACCCAAGACAACCTTTGATTATATTTCAGCCTGCCAAATTCTAAAATATATTGAATCTTTGGCAGAAACTGCCGGAATACGCGAACGCGCAAATAATAGATTCTTTAGATAGTTTCATTCTAATTCCGTCACATTGTTTTGTCAAATACTTTATTTCGTTAATTCCATTCTTACAAACACGCAGCCTCTCTTCGTAAAGGTATGCATTTTTATGTATTAAGTTAAGCCGTCCACTCGAATAAATGGACGGCTTCATTCTACTGCGCTATTAACTTTTTAATCACCAAAATGGAGTTTACTTCGATACACTGAGAGTTTCATGTCCTCGACGAATTGGGATTTGTCGCGCTGATTACTCCAATTTCATTAACTCTATCTGTATTATTCAACATACTTCTATAAAGCAAATTCTATACGAAGTTGCTTTTCTTCAGAAAGGACTATTTTTCCGCCCATAGCCATATAAAATTGTATAGCATTAACATTCTGACTATTTACAGCAACCATAAATTCATTATAACCAGCTTCTTTTACCTGTTTGCGTGCAATCTCAAAAAACCCTTTTCCTATGCCTTGTTTCTGATACTCTTTTAAAATATAGAGTAATCCAACCTCCTGTTCATAATGTTTGAAAGGCTTATATGGTTTCCCACAAGTCATAAATCCAACAATTTTATCATCAGTTGCTACATATATCTCTACCTCTGAATTATTGACTATGTTTCGCATT
>CAYRLN010000301.1:0-2790 GCA_964425065.1 uncultured Lachnospiraceae bacterium
AGTAGGTATGGCTACCAATATTCCTCCTCATAACTTGCGTGAGGTAGTAAGTGCGGTAGTTAAAATTATTGATAATATTGTAGAGGAGGACAGAGAAACTTCCATTGAAGAAGTTTTAGAAATTGTAAAAGCTCCGGACTTCCCTACCGGTGGATTAATTTTAGGCACAAGAGGTTGTGAAGAAGCATACAGAACCGGTCGCGGAAAAATCCGTGTCCGTGCTGTGACTGACATTGAAACATTACCGAATGGTAAATCCCAGATTATTGCGACAGAATTACCTTACATGGTAAATAAAGCAAATCTGATTGTTAAGATTGCAGAACTGGTTAAACTGAAAAAAATTGATGGAATCACTGATATCAGGGATGAATCCAACCGTGAAGGTGTCAGAGTTGTTATTGAACTGCGTCGTGATGCGAATGCAAATGTTATTTTAAACCAGCTTTACAAACATACACAGTTACAGGATACCTTCGGTGTGATTATGTTGGCTTTGGTTAACAATGAACCGAAAGTTATGAATCTTCTTGATATGCTGAAACATTACCTTGCACATCAGGAAAATGTGGTAACAAGACGTACAAAATATGATCTGAACAAGGCGGAAGAAAGAGATCATATTTTACAAGGTTTGTTAAAAGCACTTGATTTTATTGATGAAGTAATTTCTATCATCAGAGGAAGCCAGAATACTCAGATTGCCAAAGAAAGATTGATTGAGCGTTTTGAACTCTCAGAGGCGCAGGCGCAGGCAATTGTTGATATGAGACTTCGTGCCTTGACAGGTTTGGAAAGAGAAAAACTGGAAAACGAACATCAGGAATTGATGGTTAAAATTCAGGAGTTAAAGGCAATTCTTTCCGACAGAAAAGTACTTCTTGGTGTAATCAAAGAAGAAATTACGGTAATCGCAGAAAAATTCGGTGACGACAGACGCAGTAAGATTGGTTTTGACATTTTTGATATCGGTATGGAAGATCTTATCCCCAACGAAAATACTGTAATCGCAATGACAAAACTGGGTTATATCAAGCGTATGACAGTAGATAATTTTAAAGCCCAAAACCGTGGTGGTAAGGGAATTAAAGGTATGCAGACAATCGATGAAGATTACATCGAAGATTTAATGATGACTACCACTCATCATTACTTAAATTTCTTTACAAATACCGGACGTGTTTACAGATTAAAGGCATATGAAATTCCCGAAGCAAGCAGAACGGCAAGAGGAACAGCCATTATCAATCTGTTGCAGCTTGCTCCCGGCGAAAAGATTACTGCAATGATTCCGATTAAGAATTATGAAGAGGAAAAGAATCTCTTTATGATTACAAAAAAAGGTATTGCAAAGAAGACGTCTCTCATGGAATACAGCAATGTCCGCAAAAACGGATTGAACGCCATTAATCTCAGAGAAGACGATGAGTTGATTGAAGTGAAAATCACTGATAGGGAAAGCGAGATTTTACTGGCGACGAAATTTGGTATGTGCATCCGTTTCAAGGAAACAGATGTAAGAAATACCGGACGTTCCTCCATGGGTGTTATCGGCATGAATCTTTCTGATGGAGATGAGATTGTAGGTATGCAATTGCATACGCAGGGAGATGCACTTCTGTTTGTATCCGAAAACGGTCTGGGTAAGAGAACAGATATAAATGAATTCACTGTTCAGAACCGTGGAGGTAAAGGCGTAAAATGTTATAAGATTACGGATAAGACAGGAAATCTGATCGGTGTGAAAGCGGTTAAAGAAGAAAATGAAATTATGATTATCACTACAGAAGGTATCATAATCCAACTTCGAGTAGAAGATATCAGTGTGCTTGGCCGTATCACTTCAGGAGTAAAACTGATTAACCTTGACAATAATGTAAAGGTTGCCCAGTTTGCAAAAGTAAGAGCCAAAATTTCAAACGGCGAACAGGAATTTGAAAATGTGGAAGATGCAATGATAGAAATTCCTGAGGAAGAAAGAAATCCTATCGGATTTGATGATGACGAGGAAGTGACACTTCCCATTGAAGAGCCGGAAGAATAGGGATTTCTTAGAAAAAGTCGAAAAGAAAAGCAAATAAAAAAGCAAAAAAAGGAGATTGCCGATAAAGCAATCTCCTTTTTGTTAAGTTGAAAAGAATTCAAAGGATTAAAATACAGTTTCTTCCGTATCGCCGAGAGATTTAATGACATCACGGAATTTATGAATAGCCGGAACAAATTTTTGATATGCCGCATAAGCAAGATTGAAGTGATAAAGTGCCTGCTCTCTATTCCCTTCATCTTTTGCATACCAGGAATCGCAACAATGTTTATGTATCTCTTCATGAATTTCAACAAGATAACGGAATTCCTGGGATTTTGTAATACGGGGATCTGTCTGTTCTCCCAACCATTTACCAAGCTTACATCCTTTTGGATTGTTAAGCTGCGTAATAACCAAAGTCTCAAAATCAGCAAGGTTATTATAAACACGCCATGTAAAGATTAAATGGTCAATTTCAAAAATGGTTAACCAGTCTAAAGTAGAAAGTCTGGAATTCTTTCTCGCTACATTTCCTCTGATGGAATCAACTTCACGGCTGATACGATAGAACTGATCGCCGGTCTTTAAGCATTCCTCGGAAAGGATTTCGTAACTTTCTGCAATGGAATCAATGGAAGCCACAAAGTTCTGGGTTAATGCAGACTGATTTTGGATTTCGTTTGAAATATCATCCATAGCCATACTGATTGAATTGATTTTATCATTTACAACATTGATTTCATCTACAGAATGATGTACGCTTT
>CAYRLN010000302.1:0-2783 GCA_964425065.1 uncultured Lachnospiraceae bacterium
GGCGGCGAAATGGTTCGTAGAATGATCAAGAAGCAGGAAGAATCCATGAAATAACAATTATTTCATGAATTAAGCTGACCGCTTGACATGAAAAGAGTGACCCAGGGCTTACGTCTTGGGACACTTTTATTAGGCACAAAACCGTCTTTTCTATTTATAGATGATTGCTCCTGCTAAATTCTCTGCCGTTTCCTTACCGCAGTAACGCTCCACAATTGCCAATGCAAAATCGATTGCGCATCCCATTCCGCGACCGGTAATTACGTGTCCGGAAACTTCCACGCTGTTCATACTTACCTTTGCACCTTCCAGATGATTTTCAAATCCGGGATATGCGCAGGCATTTCTTTCTTTCAAATATTCTCTATGTCCAAATATACTGGGCGCTGCACAGATTGCAGCCACGCCTCTTCCCTCATTATAAAATCTGTCAAGCTGCTCCATGAGACCTATGTGGGCTTCCAAATTTTTTGTGCCGGGCATTCCTCCCGGAAGAACCATCATGTCCAGACTGTCAAAATCAACTTCTTCGAACTGTTTATCCATTGTAACGCTGATTTTGTGGGAACCTGTCACCTGCTGCCTGTCTGTAACGGAAACCATCTCTGTTTCGATTCCCGCCCTGCGGCATAAATCCACTACGGTAAGTGCCTCTATTTCCTCATATCCGGGTGCAAAGAAAACTGCAATTTTACTCATACAAGCCTCCTGATTTATAAATTCTTAAGACAAGTATACCTTGTTTATTTTGAAAAATAAAGTATAATAAATATATCAGCACATTACTTTGTAAAAGAATGTGCCCAAGGAGTGTACCAACAATGGAAATTGAACGCAAATTTACAATCAAAGAAATCCCCCATAATCTGGGAACCTATCCTGTTCATCACATAGAACAGGCTTATTTGAACATTAATCCGGTAGTCAGGGTCCGCAAAGAGGATGACACCTATTATCTCACCTACAAAGGGCAAGGCCTCATGGCAAGGGAGGAATACAATCTCACTCTCAATGAAGAATCCTACTACCACTTACGGGAAAAAGCAGACGGCATTATTATTTCAAAGAAACGCTATCTCATCCCTTTGAAACATCCTAAGTTTTCCGGTAGTGCCACACCGCCGGAAGATTATACATTGACCATCGAACTTGATATTTTTGATACGCCGCTTGATCCTCTGGTACTGGCAGAAGTAGAATTCGGCAGCAGAGAGGCGGCTGAATCTTTTGTCCCGCCCGAATGGTTTTTGGAGGATGTAACTTATGATCCTGCTTACCATAACTCCAATTTAAGCAAAAACGGCTATAAAAAATAATAGAAGCCCGTCCCCGTTATAAATTACCTTATTTTTTTATACTATTTTATTATCCGTGTACTGATAAAGGGTGCCCCAACTTCGGGACACCCTTTTTATAAGTAATCTTATCTTCCGTACAATTCACACAGGCCCTTAATCTTTTCAGCAAGTTCTTCGGTGCAAGCCTCTTTTACCATACGCCACTTCCAGTTATCCCCAAGGGTGGACGGCATATTAATACGCGCCTCGCCGCCTTTTTCCAGATAGTCCTGCATGGGAATAATCGCAGTGTCGGAAACGCTGCCAAGTGCTGCCCGGATCATTTTCCAGACCACATCTGTTCTGCCTTCCTTCGTCTGCTCGCCGGAAAGATCCAGATAGTCGTTGGTCATTGCCTTATCTTCTTCCGTTCTTTGGAAATACCAACTGAGGGTGGTATCATTGTCGTGAGTACCGGTATAAACCACCGAATTCTTTGTATAGTTATGGGGCAGATAATCACTGTCCTCCCGGGAGTCAAAGGCAAACTGAAGCACCTTCATTCCGGGATATCCGGTCTTTGCCACAAGTTCTAAGACCGTATCGGTGAGAAAACCTAAATCTTCCGCGATAACCGGTTTGTCACCCAATTTATTTTTCATGGTTTCGAAAATATCATAGCCCGGTCCCTTTACCCATTTGCCGTTCTCCGCGGTAGGGTCACCGTAAGGAATGGACCAATATTCATCAAAGCCCCGGAAATGGTCAATTCTCAAAATATCATACAGCTGATAACAATAGGAAATGCGCTGCATCCACCATGCATAGCCGGTCTGTTTATGATACTCCCAATCGTAAAGAGGATTTCCCCACAGCTGACCCGTCTCGGAAAAGGCATCAGGCGGACATCCTGCAACCGCACTGGGCAGCCCTTCTTCCGTAAGCTGGAACAACCGGGGATTTGCCCATACATCGGCGCTGTCTGCTGACACATAAATGGGAATATCTCCCACAATTTCAATCCCCTGTCCGTTGGCATAAGCCTACAGTTTTTTCCACTGGGTCAGAAACAGAAACTGCTGGAATTTGTAAAATTCTATCTCCGAAGCATAATCCTGTCTGCACTTATGCAATGCTTCTTCCTTGCGGAGGCGTACCTCATCCTCCCAAAGAGTAAAACTCATGCCCTCTCTGGCATCCTTCACCGCCATGTAAAGGGCATAGTCATCCAGCCAGAATGCGTTATTGTTCTTAAACTCCTGATAATCTGCCCGATTTCCATAATTCTTCTCTCCGAAAGCTCTGTCATACGCCTTCTTCAAAAGAGGAAAGCGGGTCAGATAAATTTTCTCATAATCCACATATTCCCTGCTGCCGCCTACATCCGGTGCGTCACACTCTTCCTTTGTAAGCAGTCCTTCTTCCATCAAGGCCTCCAAATCAATGTAATACGGATTTCCTGCAAAGGTGGAAAAGGACTGATAGGGAGAATCTCCATATCCGGTA
>CAYRLN010000303.1:0-2776 GCA_964425065.1 uncultured Lachnospiraceae bacterium
GACGAACAGATTATCCGTCACATGGGGACCAAGTGCATCTGCGGTCACCTCTCTGTTTCCCAGTCCCACCACCAGAATAGACTGTTCCTTTTCGGAGTCCGGAATAATTTCCTTGAGCTGTCTTGCCAGTTCTTCCGAAATTTCACGGTGATAATCTTCGTCCGCTTCCAGCATGGCCGGTGCTTCAATGGTAATATAAGTGCCGATTGGTTTTCCCATATCCTTTGCCGCATTTTTGGTGTCAATCATTACCTTGGTCACGCGTATATCATTTTCCTTGTCGTAAGACTCTTCCACTCTGATTCCGCGATGTTCCCCCTTAACATCGCCTATGCTCTCCCTTGCCTCTAATGCCAAATCCGTTCTTGCCTGAAATCCGCTCATACTCCTAAAAAACCTTCCTTTTTTTCTTTTATCGCTGTACAATAGATTTGCGAATATTTTTTGCAAAAAACACGAAATTATGTATTGACATATGAAGTTACTTACAATAAAATAATATGCGTATGTTTACATTAGTCGTCCGTGTCTGGCTTTAATGTAAATGTTTTATAAACAACAGATTATAAAAGATGGAGGTGTCATCATGGCAAACATTAAATCCGCAAAAAAGAGAATTTTAGTTACAAAAACAAAGACTGAGAAAAATAAATCTATCAAATCCGGCGTTAAGACAGCAATCAAAAAAGTATATGCTGCTATCGAATCCGGTGATAAAGCTGCTGCTACAGCTGCTCTTGCTGCTGCAACAAGCGAAATCGAAAGCGCTGCAAGCAAAGGCGTATTTCACAAAAACACTGCTGCAAGAAAAGTTTCCCGTATTGCTCTTGCAGTAAACAAAATGAACTAATTCATTAGTCATTACTTATTATGAACAAAGGGCGCACTGCTGGCGCCATTAAAAAAGCACCCATACCGTCATGTGGGTGCTTTTTTGTTATTGCGAAAAGGAAAGTGTCCATCGTGCTTGCACGAATGGACATTTGTCGACTGCTCATCAGCGTCTTCTTCCGCCACCGCCGTGGCTTACGCCGCCGCTGCTTCTGTGGCTGCCACCATGTCCGCCGCTTCGGTGTCCGCCGCCTCCGCCACCGCCACTGCTGGTCTGAATCCGGACACTGGTCACTCTCTTATCAATCAATTCATCTCTTCGTTCTTTAAATACGGTGTTTCCGCTTTTTACTACATCTACATATGTGCTTTGAGTTGTTGTCTTATCTCCCTCTTTACTCTTTAGGTGTGTTACCACAAATATAATCGCCGGAATTAAGCCAATCCAAAAACATGCACCAAATGAAATAAGCGGCATCTTTTCCAAATCTTTGCTCATATACCGCTCTATATGGTCTATGTATTCCAAATATGCCCTGTATGGACCATAATCCAAAGCATAGTAAACCTCATCCAACAAATCATCGATCATATAGGAAGAATATCTTGCATAAACCGCTCCGCAGGTACTGAGCCAACTGCCGGCCTGACTGTCACTTGTTCCTTCCAAATACCAGTTATCCAACAAAAGGGCTCCGTCTCCGTGCACCTGATCGTATCCGTACAGATTCTCATCATAGAAATCATCCGCATAATTCATCATGGCACTTTCCCAGTAATAATCGGTATTATACTCATAGCCGCAATAATCCAAAATCGGCTCATTGATGGTTACAATTATCAGGTCACACTCTATCTTAGCTTCTGTTGCGGCAATTCTTTCCCGCAACTTATCCTCCTCTTCGTCGGTAAGCACATCTGCATAATCATAAACTCTTTCCGTAGGGCACTCATTATTCCCTCTTACAGCCACCTTCTCTTTCTTTAACAATTGCCCCACAAAGACAAGGGCAGTAATCACAAAAAGCACTGCAAAAATAATATATAAAACCCTGAAATATTTAAAATATTGTTTCATCTTCCGTCACCCCTATATAAACATTGTCAAATAGCGAAGCATAAGCATAATACCAAACAACAGGCCAAATACGGTAGCTCCATAACCAAATACCTTCTTCGGTAAAATAGGCACTTTACCCACTATTTTTCCGGTTTGACCATTTATATGGAAACGGAAATCCTCACCATTGTATTTGTAATTATAAATCCATACCGGAAACAGGGCATAGTTTTGCTCGGTACAGTTTGCATTTACGTTATCGGTAACAGTGCGATTTGACACATATCCCACAATACTGCTATGTACTATATTGTGTGTATCCTGAGCGACTTTCGCCCGGGCGCGGGGCATCATATATTCTGCCGTCTGATTATACTTTTCCGCGAAGAAACCGGACATATACTCTGCTTTAAATGCCTCCAGTGCCTCATACTGGTAAGGCTCCATCAAATCCATCGTGGCATCCGGCAGGGCATCTGAGGCATCCACCGGAATCTTATCAAAAGACACATCCACTTCCCGCACAATCCGATATATAGAAGTCTCGGTATATCTTCTATCTCCCGCAGTCCAACTTCTGACCTTGGTTCCCTCACCTTCGTAGCGGCCGTTTGCATCAAAGTCATAGAGCCAGAAAGGCACATATATCGCACTTATTTTCTCAATTGTATTCTGTCTTACGAACTCACTTGGTGTAAGCCTTCCTTTTTTACACCAGTTACGGTATATGTCCACAGCCTTTTCCCTGTCAATTTTAAAAGGAATAAGCTTGGCAGGAGTCTTCTCTCCTTCAAGTCTTTCAGAAAGTAAATTCGGGCTCTGGCAGTAATTACAAAGGGTAGCCGCCGTGTGCTCATCAGTAATCAGCTCTGCTCCACAGGTCGA
>CAYRLN010000304.1:0-2773 GCA_964425065.1 uncultured Lachnospiraceae bacterium
TGGGGGAAAAATGAAAATTTTATAGTCTAAAAATAAGTATATTCTATTTAAAATAAAAGTCAAATAATTCCTTTACAGAAGTTAATACATATGCTAACATCAAAAAGTAGTAATCAAAACTACATAGTGCGGTTTTAGAAATATTGAATTAGGAGATTGGTATGAGTTACAAAATTGTAGTGGACAGTTCATGCGAGTTTACGAAAGAATATCAGGGAGATTCCAGAATTGAAAGTATTCCTTTTGGCTTGGAGGTGGGAACAGAGTATATGACCGACGACGGCAGTATTCCAATGTCTGATTTTCTGGCGAAAATAGCAGCTTGTCCGACTTGCCCCAAATCTTCCTGTCCCTCTCCGGAGCGCTTTATGAATGCCTATAACTGCGATGCGGAAGATATTTATGTGGTGACAATTTCAGGAAATCTGAGCGGGGCTTACCAGAGCGCAGAAGTGGGCAGGCAAATGTATATAGAAACCTATGGCCCCAAGAATATCCACATCGTTGATTCGGAATCCGCCAGTTGCGGGGAGACACAGATTGCCCTGAAACTGATGGAAATGGCGGAGAACGGAATGACTTTTGAAGAGGTTTCAAAAGAAATCGATAAATTCAGAGATGAGATGAATACTTATTTTGTCTTGGATAATTTGGAGACTTTGCGTAAAAACGGCAGACTTTCCGGCATCAAAGCCCTTGTCGCGTCCACGCTCAACATCAAGCCGGTCATGGGAGCGGAAAAAGGAATCATTATCCAACACGGTCAAAGTATCGGTACCAAGAAAGCTCTTGTCAAAATGGTAGAGAGACTTGCGGCAGAATTAAAGGACGGACAAAAAAAGATTGCCTACGTTGCCAATTGCAATTGCCCGGACAGAGCGCTTTTTGTAAAGAAACTGATTGAAGAAAAAACAAACTGTAAAAAGGTTATAATAACAGAAACCGCCGGTCTCAGCAGTTTGTATGCGAATGACGGCGGTATCATAGTTGCAATATAAAAGTGGGAAAGTCTCAGGGAAAGTCTCAGGAAAAGACTTACTCCCGGTATTTATTCATAATTTGTCTGGCGTATCGCATGATAACGCCGGGAACAGAAAAGGACCGATCGTCTTTCATGGTAACATGGTGGAAGCCGGTCTTTTTTATGTGTCTTCCGTTGATAATAACTTTGGGCGAAGACATGAAAAAAGATTCGTAAGTATTCTCCCACTGTGAATATAAATTCATGGCAGAAGTGCGGACGGTAATTTCCCTGCCGGAAAGAAGCGTTACCGTGACATGATGTCCTTTTTCGCGACAATACAGGATATCTTCTTCCCTGACATAGTGAGTTTCCTTCTCTACACGGAGTTCAATAAAAGGAACCGCTTCATCGGCAAGTTTTTGTGCCATGTCTAAAACGGAGGCAAGTTCCTCCGCTTTCAGCGGCTTGTCTAAAAAAATAACACGTTTCTTCTCTTCATCGGAAATGGGAAGTTCACGATAATTGATGTCGGAGCAACAAAAGACCACAGGAGTACTGATTCCCTGCTTACTGAGGGCATCTAAAATATCTATGGCAGTCATGGAGCCCCGGCATATATCGATAAAATATACCTCATAACGCATGGGATTGGCAAGCAGACTTTCTGCCGTTCCATAGGAATCAATATAGAAATTGCCGCCTGAGGGCAGTCTTTTGTCGGATTCGCGGTGCAAAAGGCGCTCAGATTGTTTTCTGTCCGCCACATTGTCATCGCAAATGGCAACGTGCATCATAGTTCCACCTCGTTTGCTTTCGGATATAAGGGTTACATGGTCAGAAACTCAATAGGGGCATAGAAAAGCAGTAAGAATATAGTTACAATCTGCAAAATAAGAATGGCAGGCATTCCGTAGACAAAATACCATTTCCGCGTTTTGTGCCGGAAGGTGTATATGCCAAGCAGAGAGCCGATACTGCCACCGATAAGCGCAACAACGAAGAGAGTTGCTTCCGGTATCCGGAAGGCTCCCTTCACTGCTTTTCTTTTATCGATGCCCATAATGGCAAAGCCGATTAAATTTACAATTAAAAAATATGCCACAACAATTAATAAAACCGTCATTGTTTATTTCTTTCCGTTAACTTCCTGCATTTTCATGGCGCGTACTTTGCAGGAGAGACCAAACAGGTTGATAAAGCCTTCTGCATCGTGGTGATCATACAAATCACCTGTTGTGAAGGAAGCGATAGACTCGTTGTACAGAGAGTAAGGGGAAGTGGTTCCGGCTTTGATGATGTTACCTTTGTAAAGTTTGAATTTCACTTCACCGGTTACACATTCCTGAGTTTTCTCGATGAATGCCTGTACAGCCTCACGAAGGGGAGTGAACCATTTTCCTTCGTATACGATATCAGCCAGGCGGTTGCCCATTTCTTTCTTCATAGTATATGTATCACGGTCCAAAATTAATTCTTCAAGCTGCTGGTGGGCTTCCATAAGAATGGTTCCGCCGGGAGTTTCATATACGCCACGGGATTTCATGCCTACGACACGGTTTTCAACGATATCGATGATACCTACGCCGTGTTTTGCACCCAGTTTGTTGAGTTCACGAACGATATCGGCATACTTCATAGCTTTTCCGTTTACGGAAGTAGGAATACCTTTTTCAAAGGTCATAGTTACATATTCGCCTTCTTCCGGTGCTTTTTCGGGAGTGGTTCCCAATACAAGAAGGTGCTCGTAATTAGGCTCGTTTGCAGGATCCTCCAGTTCCAGACCTTCATGGCTGATGTGCCAGATGTTAC
>CAYRLN010000305.1:0-2768 GCA_964425065.1 uncultured Lachnospiraceae bacterium
CGCTTTCCAACGTATTTTCGGCTTTCCTCTTATACTGCGGATGAAGGGACTCGAACCCACACGCCTCGCGGCACGAGAACCTAAATCTCGCATGTCTGCCAATTCCATCACATCCGCTTATGTGCCGTTTAAACGGCACTATTTGATTATACTTTCAACCATTTCCCTTGTCAAGATTTCAAATGCTGTTATCTTTCTGCATCCTTACCTGAAATCGTGAATGACATTTCCATCCGGCAATACCGGTTCTGCTAAGCTGTCCAAATCCACATAATATTTTCCCATATCGTTTTGGTCGATGTAAACTGCCACCTGCTGTCCCACATAAACCTCCGGGTCATCCCATGTATAACCACTGCTGTACAAATATGTATTAAAAGTAGCGGTATCCTCGTATTTACATTCCAACTTAAAGGGATGTCTGCCGTTCACCGTATAGTTGTAGCACACCCTACCGCCTGTTACTTCCGCGTAGACTTTCCGGCCCGTTTCTTTCAATTTCCGGTTTTTCCTTCCGCCCAACTTACCTGCAAACAGGAAACTTCCGCCCATGAGGGCAAAAACAACGCCCAGGAAAATAAAAATACCGCCGGGCAACCCAACGCTCATCTTACATTCCGCCTGTCCGGGATTCTCAGGGTCAATATACAAATCGATATCATCCCCTTCTCTCAACAAATCACTGTAAAAGGAAAGGCGGTCTTCATAGTCCCTTCCCATATAACGGTATGCCACATAAATATCATCGCCTGTGTTTTCGGAAACCATTCCCACAATCTTTTCCTTGCCTGAAAGTCTGTTATAGCCGGCCACTGTCACGCTGATGCCCGCAACCAGTTGTCCCAGACCCACCAAAAAGAAAATCAATCCGATTAATGCTCCCGGTCCAAACACTTTTTTCTTCTTTTTCATTTTTCTCTCCCTCTTTTCTCTATCAGCCACAAAAACAAAGCCGCCGACAGTATATTCTCACAGAGTATAGCACAAATTTTTGGATAAAAAAACAGGAGTATCAAAAAAATTGATACTCCCGTAAATTTATTTACAATATTTTACCAGTGTTGCTCTGATGGAACCGGGACCTGCCAGCATTTCAGCCAAATAACCGCATACCATTTCAGCCATGCCAACTTCGTACAGATTTACACCGAAGATTTTTGCATTTTCCAAAATCGTTTTCAGCTGTCCATCCAATTCTTCTGCGGAGATATCCTCACCCTTTGCCGCTGCCTCTTTAAAAGGAGCCACAACAGGACATACGGAATCCAAAAGCGGGTCGGAACTGAGTTCAAATTCTTTGCCCTCATCATCCACTGCCATTAAGTATCTCAGCCAACCTGCGAATACAAGGGGAATCAGTTTGAGATTAGACAAATCTTTTCCCGCTGCTTTGTAAGCCTTGATGGTCTCACCGAAACGGATTGCCAACTTCTGGGAAGTGTCTGTTGCAATTCTCTGTGGTGTATCCGGCATAAAAGGATTCGGGATACGTACATTGAGTACTGTATCAATAAACTCTTTCGGATCCAAAACGCCGGGGTCTACTACTACGGGAAGACCTTCCACGTAACCGATGGTCTGCACCAGCTTGGAAAGCTGCTCATCCTTCATTTCTTTCCAAATGCTTGTGTAACCCAGCAGACAGCCATATACAGCCAACGCTGTGTGTAAGGGGTTCAAGCAAGTGCAAACTTTCATCTTTTCAACCTTGTCTACCGTCTCTCTGTCGGTAAAAATCAGACCGCCTTTTTCCAGTGCGGGACGGCCATTAGGGAATGCATCTTCAATAACCAGATATTCGCACTCTTCTGCGTTTACAAATCCTGCCACATATGTGTTTTTGGAAGTGATAACAGGCTCTAAACCTGCAATGCCGTCTTTGTTTAAAATCTCTTCTACGGAAGCATCCGGTCTCGGCGTGATTTTGTCAATCATACTCCAGGGGAAGGATACCTGCGCTTTGTCATTGATATAATCCGCAAATCCTGCCTCTGCCAAACCTCTCTTTGTCCATTCCCGGGCAAAGGTGTCTATTGCTGCATAGAGTTTGTCTCCGTTGTGGGAACAGTTGTCCATACTAACCATAGCAATGGGTTTTGCTCCGTTTACAAAACGGGTGTAAAGCAGGGATGCCACTTTACCAATGTAACTGCCGGGTTTTTGGGGACCTTTCTCAAAGTCCTCTGCCACAGCAGGGAGAAGCTCTCCCTTGCCGTTTACGAGGCTGTAACCCTTTTCTGTAATCGTGAAAGAAGCCATCTGCAGGGAATCCTTGCAGAAAATTTCTTTCAGTCTGTCATACTCGCGTTCATTATCGGAATCCAGAATACAGGACTCTACCACGCTTCCAACCACTGTTTTTTCTACGTTTCCGTCCGCTTTCAGCGTCACAAGAACCGCGAGATCATCGTGAGGACGGTTCATTTTTTCAATAATTTCATAGTCGTAGCCTTCTGCCACAACCAAACCTCTGTCAAGTTCGCCTCTGTTTAACAGATTCTGAACTACATTTGCCTGAAAGGCTTTAAAAATATTACCTGCTCCAAAATGAATCCAATAGGGATTTTCCTTTGTAGCTGCTGTCACTTTTTCACGGTCATATTTAGGAAGGGCATAGCCGGCCTTTTCCCACTGCTCTCTGTTTTCTAATCCGCGATTGCTCAGTTCCATTATTTTCTGGCTCCTTTCTCAATAGCTTCCCAAAGTCCGTTCAGATAGGTTGCTCCCAGTGCTCTGTCGTACAGACCGTAACCGGGCATAGCAACTTC
>CAYRLN010000306.1:0-2762 GCA_964425065.1 uncultured Lachnospiraceae bacterium
ATTAACATCTTAATGGTAGTTGTCTTCCCAGCACCATTTTCTCCAAGCAGCCCAAATATCTCTCCCTTTTTCACCTTAAAATCTATCCCGTCCACTGCTCTGATTTTTTTCTTTTTGCGCTTAAACCACCCTTCTGTCGTAATATAGTCTCTTGATAAGTTTTTTACTTCAATAACGTTATCCATAGTCCCTCCTTGTTTTATCCCTATCTAATTCGATATATATCGAATATTATCAAATAAATATTCTACGGTCAAGATATATCTGCTTTGACAAATAAAAAAGACATTCCTTTATAAGAATGTCTTCTCTAAATTCTGTATGCAATTCTTTATACCATGCTCATTAATACTATAATATTTCGTATTCCCCGCCGGTTCCTCATGCACCAACCCGCTGTTTTTAAGCTGGGACATATGATGGGACACTGTTGACGCGGATAATCCCATGTGTTCAGCGATTTCTATGCCATTTAAATTCTTTTTTTCTTTTAAAAGCACAAGTATTTTATATCTGGTTTTATCAGACAGCATTTTAAGCATTTCTGATACTTGTTCATTTTGTTGCCCTTGTTCTTTATTTACATTGAAAATCAAAATCTGATTCCTTGCGAACCATCTGCAACATCTCAAGGGCAGAAAAACAGAAGGCATAAAATAGAATTCTTCGTATGGTCCTCTGTTGTGGAAGGATTTCCCCATTATTGTCTCTGAATGTTGTAATGGCCCTTCTTTGGCCACTCCTATCCCAATTTTTTCTTTCCACTCAAGGATCGTTTTTTCCTGCTGCTCCAAATACTCTTCCGCCTGCTTCGTGCGAAAAGCTTTTGCAAATTTATAATAAGTATCTATTAACCATTCTGTCTTCTGGAAAAGAACCTCCACCGCAAAGAAGCTTTTAAAATCTTCTTTATTCCGTTGATAGTACGAAACCTGTTCCGCCTCAGAACCCATCAGTGTATGCGCCTCTTCCTCTGATATGCCCAAAAACTTACTTACAAAGATTTCTCTCGGCAAACTCTTCATAAAACCGAAAAACTTTTCTAAGGAAAAATCTTTCATGTCATATTCCAGCATCAGTTCAAATATCCCGGTGTTGCACTCTACGGAACTGTTTGCATAAAACTCAAACAATAAAGGATATTCGCTTTTCAGCCTTGCCACAAACTCCTCCCCATAAACCTCACCTATTTTAGGGTTCACCTTATAGGGTGTAAGAATTTCCATAGTAGCCAAAAGATACTCTATGTCTCTCTCATATATAAAAAAACTTCTTGCCTCCAATTGTTCCTGCATAATACGCCCTTCTGATTTCTCAAAACAATAATCATTTTAAAACTAATTAAATAATATAACTATTTCGGCTTTGGGGCAAGATATTTATCTCTATACATGGTAGCATAAGTCATTCTGATATATCTATTTTGTTTCCTCGTATTGTCTTATTTTTTCTCTTAATAACTCTAATTCCGTTTGGAACTGCTCCCGAACTTCGTTTTCAATTTTATCACGAACACGAGCCATAATGTTCTCTTCCTCCTCCTCGATGACCATCTCACGATAATTTTCAAGTGTGTATTTTATATTATTTTTTTCCATAATTCTCAATGCTTCCGAATACATTCCAATCAACCTCCTTGGATTCCTCCGAAATTCCTTTATCTCTTGATACATTTCCCAAAACTTCGGATAACAATTCACTAATTTAACAATCGTTTCTGCATCATCTGCACTAAAAAAAGTCAACCACGCTTCTAATTCACTATCTATAGTATGTGCTGTTTCTTGAAAAGTGTCAAGCGATATATAGATAATTTTTGGCAAAAAATTACATTTCACTCCACTATCAAAGTTTAATTTTTGTCTGTGAATAAATGCCGGCGAAACTGCCTTGAATTCCTTCGAACTATTTTCCATAAGAACAATAAGATATACAGGTTTTAAATCCTTAAATGAAAAATCTTTCTTTTTTTCATTTTTAATACGATTGTACTGTCGCATAATAAAATCTGACACGTAGCAACTACTGCGTTCCCCTGGGAACGCAGTTCCCACCTTTTGCATCTCTACGTCTATAATAGTTCCATCCGACAGTTCTACAATAATATCCATAATTATTATGCTTCCACTATCTGCCAGTTTACTACTTTCTCTTGGCAATACCGCCTTAATTCGTACCTGTTCCTCCAACACCGCTGACAGAAAGGACTCCAAGCGCCATACATGCTTTTCCGGGTCTAATACGCTCCTAAAAAAAGCATCATAAGTAATCAGCATTCCTCTCTTTCCTCTTATAAAAGATAGCAACTTTTCCTGTTCTCCTTTTGGGAAAGACAAATATGTTTGGTAAGTTTCCGGATCATTTTTCAAAATGTCTTTCGCTTCCTCTTCTCCCAACGGATTTCCTAAAATATCCGCAAGAGAAAATTCTTTTGTTTTTGTCATACACAAAAACTCCTTTCATATAATTTAGTTTTACTTGGAATATTAGGCGAAATGCCATAGAAAAAGAGACCAAGTAGATTGCGCTTACAGAATTTTGTGCAAGCGTAGAAGTAGCATAACACAAAATACTAAGATTGACAAGAATAGTTTCCCCTCTTTCATGTAAAAAGGTTCCAAATCACAATGATTTGGAACCTTACTTTTACAAGATAGTTTTTATTAATTATCTCTGTACACGTCCGGAAGCATCGCCGCCAGCCAATGTTTCAACTTCTTTTCTGGAAACCAGGTTGAAGTCGCCGGGGATGGTGTGCTTCA
>CAYRLN010000307.1:0-2753 GCA_964425065.1 uncultured Lachnospiraceae bacterium
AAAAAGAACCGCCTCGCCTTTGCCACGTTTTTCTTCCAAAACCTCATAAACCGTCTTGTTATATAAATAAGTGTAATAATTGTGCATTTTCTTGGGATCGGAACCGTCAAAGTATACCACATCTTCTGTGGGAATTCTCTCACCAAAGTCTGTTTTAAAGCAGTCTACGCCCATATCCAGGAGTCTGGCCAAATGTCCTTTGTACCATTTGCAAGCCTCAGGATTGGTAAAGTCAACCAAGGCCATTCCGGGCTGCCACATATCCCATTGCCATACATCACCGTTCGTGCGTTTCACAAAATAGCCATTTTCCAGACCTTCCCGGAAAGTGGATGCCTCTTGTCCGATATAAGAGTTAATCCATACACAAACGTTTAACCCTTTCTCTTTAATTCTCTTAAGCATTCCTTCCGGATCGGGGAATACCCTGCTGTCCCATTCAAAGTCTGTCCAATGGAATTCTTTCATCCAGAAACAGTCAAAATGGAATGTGCGAAGAGGAATACCACGGTTAAGCATACCGTCAATAAAACTCATTACCGTCTGCTCGTCGTAATTGGTGGTAAAAGATGTGGAAAGCCACAACCCAAACGTCCAAGGCGCAGGCAGAGAAGGTTTTCCTGTCAAATCCGTATAACGGGTCAACACTTCTTTCATGGTCGGACCATTGAACAGGTAATAATCAAGGAATCCGCCCTCTACGGAAAACTCCACTTTAGAAACCTGTTCTGTTCCCACTTCAAAAGAAACATTTTCCGGATGATTTACAAATACACCGTAACCTTTGTTTGAAATATAAAAGGGTATGTTTTTATAAGACTGGCATGTGCTTGTGCCGCCATCCTCATTCCAGATATCAATACTCTGACCATTTTTTGCGAACGCAGAGAACCGTTCACCCATACCGTAAATCAGTTCGCCTACACCCATGGAAAGCTGCTGACGCATATAGGTATTTACAATATCACCTTTATCGTAGCACTCTCCCTTCCAGTCAGTCTTCATGCAAGCCAAATCCTTTGCTGCGGAACGGGTGATAACCTCCCCGTTTCTCTTATAAGTCATCGACCATTGTTTTTTATTCATTTCCAGACAAAGCGAACCGCTCTGCACAATGATAATATCGTCGTTTTCCTGTACCGTAAGCGGAAGTTCCTGTGTCTGCTCTAATTCAAATTCCGGACTTTTTTTCATGGCGCCCATGTGATGATACGTGCGTACACGCAGCACCTCCGGCGCAGGGGAAGTGATAATCATGGTCAGATTAATTCCGCCTAAAGTCGCACCCCTGTTTGTGATATGTACGGTAGGAAGACAAAGTGTAACCTTTGTTTCCTCTATTTTCTCAAAATAAATTTCCTGCGGGGAAAAACAACCGCATCCTTCCTTTTGTAGCCAACATCCGTTTCCGAATATCATAGTCGTAACCTCCGTTTATAGATTTTTTCGTTATTACACTTTTTCATACTTCTTTTAGTATAAAAAAAAAGCGATAGGATTTCTACCGCTTTTTTTCTATCTGAATTACCTTTTCTTTTTTAGTTATATAAATGGTTACAGTTCCTCCAGCCACACCTTTGCCAACTGAATCCAAGTGCTGCATTCTTCCTGCATATGCATACCGTCACCGGAAGCAGTCTGCTTTGTTGCAAGGGCAAGCCCATGCTGTCCTCTCGGATACAGATGAAACTCCGTGGGAATATTGCATTTCCTGAGAGCGCTTACCAACATTAATGAGTTTTCCGCCGGCACGGTAGCATCCTCGAAGGTATGCCAAATAAATGTTTTTGGTGTATCTACACTTACCTGCGTCTCCAGGGAAAGTGTCTGTCTAAGTTGGTCGTCCTCCCCTGCAATCACATCAAAGGAACCCTTATGCGCATAGGAACCGGAGGTGATAACAGGATAACACAAAATCATACCGTTTGGTCTGATTTCTCCTGCATTTTTTGCTCCCACAGACTCCAAAAGCCAATCCTTTCTCCAAAACATTCCCAAAGACGCCGCTAAATGACCTCCTGCGGAACAGCCCTGTACCACAATTTTATTTTCCATCACATGCCATTCTGCCGCATGCTCACGGATGATTTTAACTGCCATGGCAAGTTCTGACACTTGTGTCGGAAACCTTGCGGGCTCCACGGAATATTTCAACACTGCCGCGTGACAGCCCATTGCCAAAAACTGAAGTGCCACACTCTCCGCCTCCCGGTCGGAAAGGTGATTGTATCCGCCGCCTGGGCACAAAACTACCATTGGACGCTCCTGCACCAACATGGACTCAGAATAATTCTGAATATAAACAATCAGTTTGGAATCCGCTTGTGAGCCGTCCACGTTGAGTGGAATCTCTTTATAAATCATTCTATTTTCCTCTCTGTTCCTTAGTATGCCTTGCCCCAGTATACCATTTTCTTCGCAGGCTTTCCGCAGCACACGCATTTATCGGACAAGATTTCCTGTTCAAAAGGCATACAGCGGCTGGTAACACTGAGTTTTTCCTTAATCAGGTCTTCACAAGCCCGGTCCTCACACCACATTGCCTTCACAAACCCGGATTTCGTATTGAAGATATTTTCAAATTCTTCAAAAGTAGTTGCCATGTAAGTGTGCTCTTCTCTGTGCTCTCTTGCTCTCTCCAGCATTTCCTTCTGGATTGTCTCAAGCAACTCACCCACTTTTGCTTCCACTTCGTCCAAGGCAACTTCGATTTTTTCACCGTTGTCGCGGCGGCAAAGTACACATTTGCCTGC
>CAYRLN010000308.1:0-2743 GCA_964425065.1 uncultured Lachnospiraceae bacterium
ACTCTTTTTCATCATATTGTAAAACTTTTCATTTTCGGGCAAATACTGACCAATCACCTGACCCAGAACATCATGGGGCTGGGTCAGTTCAATCACCTGTCCTTTATCCCAAATCAGACAATGTCTGTAACTTGTTCCTACATAAAATTGGAATTCCTCTGTGGCAAGCTGCTCCGCAACCGCCCGGAGAAGCACTGCACACTCCTCGGTACTGATTTCAGAAGAACTATGGTCTATAATCGTCTTTTCTTCAAAGGGGACATCATCCTCGGAAATGGTCACGATGTTACAGCGGAGTGCCACGTCCGTATCCTTCATGGGAACGCCGATACTAAGTGCTTCCAAAGGAGACCTGCCGGAATAATATTTTCTGGGATTATATCCGATTACGGAAAGGTTTGCGGTATCGGAACCGGGCTTCATGCCGTCCGGAATGGTATGTACCATTCCCACCTCTGATTTTTTGCTTAAGTCATCCAAAGCGGGCGTATTTGCATATTCCAGAGGAGTCTTTCCTCCCAGCTGCTCTATGGGTTCATCTGCCATGCCATCCCCAAGCACGATTACATATTTCATATTTCTATCCTTCTTTCAAAAACTTCTTATTCTTCCACGCGGATTCTGCCCAGGGCATATTCACTGAGCTGTGCATATTTTTCAGCAAAATCCTTTTCTTTCAGTTCCGGTGTAATGAATGCGAACTCATCTTCAATCCATTCCACACGGACGGGTTTAATATCACCGAAAAGTTCTTTTGCCTTGCTCTCGCCTGCGTTTGTAAGACGGACAAAGAATTTTCTGCTGGTCTCGTCGATACTTACAAGCTGTGCTTCCTCTGCATCCCAGAAACACATAATCACCTTACCCAGATGTCTTGCACAGTCGATGACATCAGATACAACCGCACTGGCTGTGGGAAGTTTTCCTGCGCCACGTCCGTAGTACATGGAATCGCCCAGCATATTACCTCTTACAAATACCGCATTGAACACGCCGTTTACCATCTTTAAGGGATGGTCTGCGCTAATCAGGCAAGGAGAAACCATTGCCATGGCTTTATCTTCACCGACTTCTTTACTCATGGCAAGCAACTTGATAGACATACCCAGCTTCTTTGCAAAAGTAAAGTCGTTCGCTGTAATCTTTGTAATACCTTCTGTATAGATTTTCTCGTAATTTACTGTCTTACCGAGCATCAGGGAGGACAAAATGGCAATCTTGCGGCACGCATCATGACCTTCCACGTCTGCTTCGGGATTGCGCTCTGCATAACCTTTATCCTGTGCTTTTTTCAAAACGGAAGCAAAATCCGCACCCTCATTTTCCATTTTGGAAAGGATGTAGTTTGTGGTACCGTTAAGGATACCTGTGATTGCCTCGATACGCTCTGCGGTCAGGGAATAGTTCAGGGGACGGATAATGGGAATACCGCCGCCAACACTTGCCTCAAACAGATAGTTACAGTTGTTTGCTTTTGCCAGTGTGAGAAGTTCAGGACCGTGGGCTGCCACCAGCTCTTTGTTGGAGGTACATACGCTCTTTCCTGCCTCCAGAGCCTGCTTGGTAAACGCATAAGCCGCACCGACTCCTCCCATGGTTTCACACACAATCTTTACTTCGGGGTCGTTGATAATCACATTGAAATCGTGTACCAACTTTGCCTCATAAGGGTCTCCGGGGAAATCACGAAGATCCAGAATGTACTTTACATTCAGTTCATCCCCGGATTTTTTATTTACCATATCTTTATTCTTCTCTATAACTTCCACTACACCGCTACCTACAGTGCCATATCCTAATACTGCTACATGAATCATAATTCTTTCCTCGCTGTTTTTTTATTAATCTTTTGCCAAAACCTTGACATGATGAACACCTTTTTGTCTCTCCATGGATGCAATCATCTCCGAAACATCCCCTGTGGTCTCCAGAATCTGTACACTGAGACTTAGGGACGCCACCCCGCTGATGGGAATACTTTGATGTATAGTCAGGATATTTGCCCCGAAGTCTGCAATGGTTTTCAGCACATCGGATAAAAGTCCCGGCTCGTCATCCATCTGGAAGGTTAGTGTAATGGTTGTTCCCTTAGCATTGTCATGAAACGGAAATATATCGTCCTTGTACTTATAAAATGACCCGCGGCTGATACCGACTCTGTCCGCTGCCTCCTGTACTGTCAGAACTTTTCCCGATTCCAAGAGTTTCTTTGCCTCTACTACTTTCAGTAGTACTTCAGGAACCGCCTTCTGTTTTACTACAAAATATACGGTGGATTCTCCCATACTAAAAAACCTCTTTTGTTCTTGTACGAAATACACTTGTTTGTCACTGAAAGACATTTTATCACAGATATATTGAAAAAGGCAACTCCTAAAATTGTATAGAACGAAATAAAATAAAGATAAGTTTTTGTTAATTTTTACCAATACCATCTCCCCATTGCATAACAAAAGGGACCCTGCCTTCTAAGCCGGGTCCCTCAAACCATTCCATATTAAATCAAAGGATATTTGTCTGTCAGTGCCTGAACGATTGCTCTTGCCTCAGGAACCTTTTCTTCGCCACCCTTGATTACCATAGCGATTGCTTCTGCAATCTTGTCCATATCCTCTGTGTTCATTCCTCTGGATGTAACTGCGGGAGTACCAAGTCTTACGCCGCTTGTTACAAAAGGAGACTGGGGATCGTTGGGGATGGTGTTCTTGTTGCAGGTAATATGTGCTGCGTCAAGAAGTTTTTC
>CAYRLN010000309.1:0-2729 GCA_964425065.1 uncultured Lachnospiraceae bacterium
GTACCTGCAAGCGTAGAGATGGATCCTGTATCTGTGGCAGATAAACCGGTGGAAAAGCCGGTCCAAATGAATTTGTTTGAAGAAAAAATGCTGGACGAATCCAATAAAGAAGAGTATCGTATCTTAGGTCAGATTTTTGATACTTATTGGCTGGTTGCATTCCGTGATAAATTGTTTATCGTGGACCAGCACGCTGCCCATGAAAAAGTAAAATATGAGACATTGATAAAACAATATAAAGAAAAAAATGTCACATCCCAGACCTTAAATCCTCCTATTGTAGTGAGTCTGACAGCTAGGGAAATACAGGTTTTAAAGGAATATAATGATATATTTGCAGGTCTTGGATTTGAAATAGAAGAATTCGGCGGCAATGAATATGCCCTCCGGAGCGTTCCTGTAGATTTATATGGTTGCAATGAAAAAGAAATGTTTGAAGCCGTGTTGGATGAACTGGCAGAAAATCCCCTTACAGGCAATTTGACTGTAGTGGAGGAAAAGATTGCCTCTATGTCCTGTAAAGCGGCAGTCAAAGGAAATCACAGCATGAGTTTTCGGGAGATGGAGGTTCTTATCGACCTGCTTCTCACACTGGATAATCCCTACAATTGCCCTCATGGCAGACCGACCATTATCTCCATGAGCAAATATGAGATTGAAAAGAAATTTAAGAGGATTGTGTAATGTCGAAAAGACCTTTAGTTATTTTGACCGGGCCAACGGCGGTGGGAAAAACAAAACTGTCATTGGAACTGGCAAAAAAAATCGGTGGAGAAATTATTTCCGCCGATTCCATGCAAGTATATAGGCATATGGATATTGGTTCTGCAAAGATTATGCCCGGGGAAATGGATGGCGTAAAACATCATCTCATTGATATTTTAGACCCCAAAGAGGATTTTAACGTGGTCTTGTTCCAGCAAAAATGTTACGAAGCCATGGAACAGATTTATGCGGCAGGACATATTCCTATTTTGACCGGCGGGACAGGTTTTTATATTCAGGCAGTTCTCTATGGTATTGATTTTACGGAAAATGAGGAAGATACTTCCTACCGGAAAAAATTAGAAGAACAGGCGAAAACCGAAGAGGGAATTATGCTGCTTCATAAAGAACTTGCCAAGGTAGACCCGGCCTCTGCCGAAGCAATCCACGCAAACAATGTAAAACGCGTTATTCGTGCGTTGGAGTTTTATTATTTAACGGGAAAAAAGATTTCCGAACATAATGAGGCAGAGCGTGAGAAAGAAGCTGCCTTTCATGCCGCTTATTTTGTCTTAAATGATGACCGTGATAAACTTTATGAAAGAATCGAGGAGAGGGTGGATGTCATGGTGGAAAAAGGGCTTGTGGACGAGGTAAAAAAACTGACATCCATGGGCTGTGAAAGACATATGGTTTCCATGCAAGGCCTTGGTTATAAAGAAATCATAGATTATCTTACGGGCGAAATTTCCTTGGAACGGGCGATTTATTTAATCAAACGCGATACCAGACATTTTGCGAAGCGCCAGCTTACTTGGTTTAGGCGTGAAAAAGAAGTCATCTGGGTAAACAAGCCGGAATTTGACTATAACGACGAAAAAATCTTATCCTTCATGGAAGATGAACTAAAGAAAAAAGAAATTATATAAAATGTAATAAAGGATAGAAATTATGAATTACGAGATTAATCAAATGTACACGAAACTGGGGATTTCCCCGGAAGTGCAGGAGTTTGGCAGGCAGGTTTTAGAAGGTTTAAAGGAACGTTTTGAAGCCATTGACACAGTTGCGGAATATAACCAGTTGAAAGTGTTAAAAGCCCTGCAAGAGCATCAGGTCAGCGAAGCCTGTCTGCTTGGAACAACGGGTTATGGTTACAACGATTTGGGAAGAGATACGCTGGAAGCCGTTTACGCCTCTGTTTTCCATACGGAAGATGCATTGGTCCGCCCCCAAATTACTTGCGGAACCCATGCACTTGTATTGGCGCTTATGTCGAATTTACGCCCGGGTGACGAACTGCTTTCTCCCGTGGGAAAACCTTATGATACACTTGAGGAAGTAATTGGTATCCGTCCTTCAAAAGGCTCTTTGGCTGAATACGGGGTTTCGTACCGGCAGGTTGATTTGCTTCCTGACGGCGGTTTTGATTTTGAAGGGATAAAGGCGGCAATTAACGAAAAGACTCATTTGGTTACGATTCAGCGTTCCAAGGGATACCAGACCAGACCGACACTGTCTGTAGACCGGATAGCAGAACTAATTTCGTTTATCAAAGGTATCAAACCGGATGTAATCTGCATGGTAGATAACTGTTACGGTGAATTTGTGGAGACCAGGGAACCCTCTGATGTGGGTGCGGATATGGTTGTCGGTTCCCTGATCAAAAATCCCGGTGGCGGTCTTGCCCCCATCGGTGGTTATATTGCGGGAACAAAAGAGTGTGTGGAAAATGCGGCTTATCGCCTGACTTCCCCGGGACTGGGAAAAGAAGTAGGTGCGTCGCTTGGAATTTTAAATTCTTTCTATCAGGGTCTTTTCCTTGCACCGACTGTAACGGCAGGAGCCTTAAAAGGAGCTGTTTTTGCCGCAAACATTTATGAAAAATTAGGCTTTGCGGTTGTGCCCAACGGCACAGAAAGCCGTCACGATATTATTCAGGCTGTCACCTTCGGGACACCGGAAGGAGTCATTGCTTTTTGTGAAGGTATTCAGGCGGCAGCACCCATTGACAGTCATGTTAC
>CAYRLN010000310.1:0-2725 GCA_964425065.1 uncultured Lachnospiraceae bacterium
TAACTATTCGTTAAACTTGAATTTTGCGCATAGTTGCATTTCGGTCAATACGACTAAATAAAGGAAACAAAACACTTTTCCTACAACTCTTCCAATTAAAAAATGTCTGAAACAATGTGCGTAAAAAGCATTTAAACATGTTTCAGACATTTATTTTATTTGTTTCGATAAATAATATCCTCACGACCGGGGCCATTTGAAATCATTGTAATTGGATAACCGATTTTTTCTTCAATGAATTCAACATAGCGACGACAATTTTGGGGAAGTTTTTCATAGGATTTTATTCCTCTGATTTCGCATTTCCATCCCGGTAAAACCTCTAAAACCGGTTTTGCTTTTTCCAGTAAATGTGTCACAGGGAATTCTGTGGTAATTTTGCCGTCAATTTCATATCCTACACAGACGGGAATCTCATCCAAATATCCCAAAACATCTAAAACAGTAAAGGCCACGTCTGTTGTGCCCTGCATACGACAACCATATTTTGAGGCCACACAGTCAAACCAGCCCATTCTGCGGGGACGTCCTGTTGTGGCGCCATATTCTCCGCCATCTCCCCCACGTTTCCGAAGTTCTTCCGCTTCTTCTCCAAAGATTTCACTTACAAATGCTCCTGCTCCCACTGCCGAGGAATAAGCTTTACATACACTTATAATTTGTCCGATTTCATAGGGAGGAATCCCTGCTCCGATTGCACCGTATGCGGCCAAAGTCGAGGAAGATGTAACCATGGGATAAATTCCATGGTCCGGATCCTTGAGAGTTCCTAACTGCCCTTCCAACAATATGTTTTTTCCTTCTTTTATTGCCTTTGATAAAAATAAAGAAGTATCACATACATATGGCTCTAATTTTTCCTTGTAAATCATCAATTCTTGAAAAATGTCCTCAGGATTTAACAAAGGTTTGTGATACAAATGCTCTAAGAGCACATTTTTGGTAGCACATACACTTAAAATCTTTTCTTTTAGTCCTTTTTCATCGAATAATTCACTGGCTTGAAATCCTATTTTGGCAAATTTATCACTGTAAAAAGGAGCAATGCCGGATTTTGTTGACCCAAAAGAGTTTTTCCCCAAACGCTCTTCTTCGTATTGGTCAAATAAAATATGATAAGACATTACAAGTTGAACTCTATCAGAAATTAAAAGTTTCGGTCTCGGAACGTTTTGTGCCAGAACGGTCTGTAATTCTTTGAACAAACTGGTGACGTTTAAGGCAACACCATTTCCGATTATACTGGTGGTATGATCATAAAATATGCCGGAAGGAAGTGTATGCAATGCAAATTTCCCATATTGATTAATAATCGTGTGTCCGGCATTGGCACCTCCCTGATAACGCACAATGATATCTGCTTCTTTTGCAAGCATATCCGTAATTTTCCCTTTTCCTTCATCTCCCCAGTTTGCTCCAACAACTGCCTTAACCATATAATTCCCCTGCCTTTCCAATCATGTGTTATACGTTAATATCTGCCGAAATCCCAAGTAGTATCCTATTTTCATCCAGTATGGGACGAACCACATTTGTCAAAAAAACTTCAACCTGCTCCTTTGAGCATCCGATATATTTTTCGGGTATCATAATTTGTTCCAGTTCTTCCTTTGACATATGGAAAGTCTTATCTTTCGCAATCAGGTCTAAGAGATTGTTTTCTTCCCCATCTTCTTTTACTTTTTTTGCAGCTTCCATGGAAAGTTCACGAAGTTTCTCGTGCAATTCTTGTCTGTTTCCACCCTTTTTTACGGCATTCATCATAATATTTTCCGTTGCCATAAAAGGGAGTTCACTCATAAGATGTTTTGCAATTACATTTGGGTATACAACCAGTCCCCTTACCACATTGAGACACAAATCCAAAATGCCATCAACCGCTAAAAAACTTTCCGGAATAGCCAATCGCTTGTTGGCAGAATCATCCAATGTTCGCTCAAACCACTGGGTTGCGGATGTGATAGCCGGATTAAGGGCGTCTACCATCACAAAGCGGGCCAAGGATGCAATACGTTCACTTCTCATGGGATTCCTCTTATATGCCATTGCAGAAGAACCAATCTGATTTTTTTCAAAAGGCTCTTCCACTTCTTTCATATGTTGAAGAAGCCTTATGTCGTTACTCATTTTATGTGCGGTGGCTGCAATTCCGGCTAAAACATTAACCACTCTTGTGTCTATTTTTCGGGAGTACGTCTGACCGGATACCGGAAAGCATTCTTTAAATCCCATTTTGGAGGCAATCATCGGGTCAATCCGTTCAACAATCTCTTGATTACCGTTAAAAAGTTCCAAAAAAGACGCCTGGGTACCGGTAGTTCCTTTTGAACCCAGTAATTTCATATTGGATAATACATGTTCCAAATCTTCTAAATCCAGACAAAATTCCTGAAGCCATAAACAAGCCCTTTTTCCCACGGTAGTGGGTTGCGCCGGCTGAAAATGGGTGAACGCTAAAGTTGGCTGATTTTTATATTTATCTGCAAAATCAGCCAATTTATCCAAAACATTGATTAATTTTTTCCGGACCAATTTAAGAGCTTCGGTCATTATAATAATGTCGGTATTATCCCCCACATAGCAGGATGTTGCACCTAAATGAATAATTCCGGCAGCCTTAGGACATTGTTTTCCATAGGCATAGACATGGCTCATCACATCATGCCTGACAACTTTTTCTCTTTCTTTTGCCACATCATAATTAATTTCTTCCGCATGACTTTTT
>CAYRLN010000311.1:0-2724 GCA_964425065.1 uncultured Lachnospiraceae bacterium
ACCTTCCATGCTATCCAGTTTTGCATCCGAAAAGAAGTCTGAAGGTGCAAAAATGCTCTTTTTGAATTTCTCGCGCAGCATTTTTTTGACGGTCTCTTTTCCGTATTTAAACGGTAAAATCAAATGGGGGGTATAGTCGCCCGATACTCTTTCATCAAAAATAATGTAACTGCTGCAATAGGGACATTGGGTCGCTGATGTAAAATCATTTACATGAAGTTCACCACCGCAATTTAAACACGTGGCAGTCCCCTGATTCTCGCATTCTTTTTCTTCGCTGTCCGTGCTGTCACAATAAGGACAAAACATTTTCAGTTTCTCCGGACTGTATACCACATTTCCACTACAATTTTTACATTTGAAAATCATACCCTTATTCCTTTCCCTCTCTCCATAAATCTTTTACCACTTCACCGGCAATGAGCAGTCCTGCTGTTGCCGGCACAAACGCGGTACTGCCCGGTGTGGCTTTTCTGCTCTCCGCCTTCTCTTCTGCCAATTTATAGGGAGTCATGGCTTCTTCTTTTGAATAAACCACCTTTAATTTTTTAACGCCTCTTGCCTTTAATTCCCTGCGCATCACTTTCGCCAAGGGACACACGCTGGTCTTATAGATATCCGCCACTTCCAGCATAGCCGGATTCAGTTTGTTTCCTGTCCCCATGGAACTGATAAGGGGTATGCCCATTTGTTCCATGCGCACAGCCAAATCAATTTTGGCTGTCACCGTATCTATCGCATCCACCACATAATCGTATTCCGCAAAAGGAAACTCTGTTGCCCTATCCGGCAAATAAAATTCCCGGTAACACCGGACTATGCAGTCCCTGTTAATCGAAGCAATCCGCTCCTGCATAACCTCTGTTTTGGGTCTGCCGATTGTGTCATAAGTAGCTATAATCTGGCGATTTAGATTAGACTCTGCCACCGTGTCGTGATCAATCAAATCCAAAGCGCCGATACCGCTTCTGGCAAGAGCCTCCGCCACGTAGCCTCCCACGCCGCCAAGGCCGAATATAGCCACTCTTTTTTTATGCAAATTTTCAATTCCATCCTCGCCAAGCAGCATAGCCGTTCTGATATATTGTTCTTTCATAATCCTCTATTCTTCACAAACTTTCTTGTAACTATTTACCAATACAAACGTAAATTCCCACTATACTGTTTATTATACCAAAATTCTGCCTTTGAAACAATGAAACTTATTCCCTATTAAAGTTCGCTTTTGCAGGACGAACATAACAAAGACGGCCACTTTGCGGTAGCCGTCTCCTCTCACTGCATTATAACCTGTTTACTCTGCGAACTTATTACATGGAGCACTTCTTCTGCAATTCTTCCCATCTCTTGTCGATTTCATTCTGGAACTGTACCAGCAGCTCTTCGTTTCCGGGTTTAAATAAATGTTTGAAACGTTTCTGGGGACGAAGGAAGTCTTCAATGGGAAGTTTTTTCTTAGGTTCGTAAGTTAACTTCCACTGTCCGTCCACCACCTCGAACATGGGCCAGTAACAGGTGTCTGTCGCCAGTTTACAAATATTCATCAATTCGGAAGGGTCATAACCCCAGCCTCTGGGGCAGGGAGACAAGACGTTGAGAAACGCTGCTCCAGGCGTATAAATCGCTTTTTCCGCCTTCATGTGTAAGTCTTTGAAATTACTTGTATAAGTGGTTTGCGCCGCATAAGGAATGTGGTGCTCTGCCATGATGGCGGCTAAGTCTTTTCTCACCTGGACTTTCCCGT
This sequence comes from uncultured Lachnospiraceae bacterium, assembly GCA_964425065.1. Taxonomy (GTDB): domain Bacteria; phylum Bacillota; class Clostridia; order Lachnospirales; family Lachnospiraceae; genus Acetatifactor. Next base: position 1,745 of record CAYRLN010000311.1, read on the forward strand.
TCAAAACCTTACCCGCAGGCGTTGTGGTTGTATCTGCAAACTGGGGCGTTGCAGAGCTTCTCTGGGTTCCTGTGTTCATGTACGCACCGTTGTCATAGCAGACATAAACCATATCGTGTCCGCGCTCCATGGCACCGGACAGGGACTGGAAACCGATATCGTATGTACCGCCGTCACCACCGAAAGTGATGAATTTGTAGGTGTCATCAATTTTACCTTTTTTCTTTAAAACTCTGTATGCTGTCTCCACGCCGGACAAGGTAGCGCCGGCATTTTCAAAGGCATTGTGAATATAACTGTCCTCGTAAGCCACATAAGGATACATGAAAGTAGATACCTCTAAGCATCCTGTGGCATTACCGATGACTGCTTTATCTTCGGGATGGAGTGCACGGAGCACCGCACGAACTGCAATTGTACCACCGCAGCCGGCACACATTCTGTGGCCGGGAGCCAGACGCTCCGGTCTGTCCATCACTTCTTTAAACTGATAAGTGTTTTCCATTTTTATTTCCTCCAAAGTCTCTGCGGTTTATTTGCTGCGCAGTCCGATGTAATCGTACATATCGTTAATTTCATGAGTCTTGGCAATTTTTTCCAGTTTCTCATATACTTCTTCAAAATCAGATACCGTAATATCCCTTCCGCCCAGACCGTAGAAATAGTTTACTACTTCCACCTCTGCCTTTGCCTGGAACAGTGCCGCACGCACTTCTGCGCCAAGAGGACCGCTGGTACCTGCAAACATCTCGGATCTGTCCAAAACTGCAACTGCCTTTAAGTTTTTCAGTGCTTCTGCCAGTTCTTCCTCGGGGAAAGGACGGAATACTCTGATTTTTATAAGACCTACCTTTTTGCCGGTTGTCTCCCGAATCTGGTCAATAGCGGCCTTACAGGTTCCTGCCGCACTACCGATTAACACGATGGCATATTCCGCATCTTCCATGCGGTACTCCTCAAAGAAACCGTATTTTCTGCCT
>CAYRLN010000312.1:0-2720 GCA_964425065.1 uncultured Lachnospiraceae bacterium
ATTGCAAAGGCGGCTACCAGCAACACCATTACTTCCAATGTTATGGGGTCTGTACATTATACTTCGCCGGAACAGGCCAGAGGCGGTTACAGCGATGAGAAGAGTGACGTTTATTCCCTTGGTATCACCATGTTTGAAATGCTGACAGGACGTGTGCCCTTTAACGGTGAGACAACCGTGGCGATTGCGATTAAGCATATTCAGGAAGAATTGCCTTCCCCGAAGGACTTTGTGGCAGAAACACCCAGCAGTGTGGATCAAATTGTGCTTAAGTGCTGCCAGAAGAGCCCGGACCGGAGATACCAGAATATGGGTGAACTGATTGTGGATTTGAAGCAGGCACTCATGAAGCCGGAAGCGGATTTTGTGGTTCTGCATGATTCCGAAGCAGAGAATTCTACCCGGTTCATTACGGATGATGATATCAATCAGATAAAAACCCAATCCGGAAGAGGAAATACGGAAGAACTGATGCGCCTGCGCACGGATACCGAAAACGTTTCCTGGGATGAGGGTGCGGAGGAAGAAGAGCAGGAAGAGGAAGGTTATAATCCGAAGATGGAAAAGGTTACTACGATATTGGCTGTAGTAACAGGTATTGCAATTTGCGCCATTATTATTTTTATGGTGGGCAAAATAGCAGGATTATTCCAACTGGAGGATAACGGTGACAAAATAATTGACGGTTCTTTGCAGACGGAGACAGAGAGTGTGCAGGAAACGGAATCGGAGTCCGAGCCTGAGAGTGAATCTGAGCCGGAAGTGGTTCCGGTATCCATGATTTCCGTGGCAGGTATGACTTTAAAGGAGGCTACGGAAGCCCTGCGCGAACTGGGTCTGGAGCCGGAAGTGGAATATATGGAATCAGAGGCCTATGAGGAAGGCATTGTAATCAGTGCGGATGTGGCTGTGGGCACAAAACTGAATCCGGGAACCATTGTCAATTTGACGGTTAGTTCCGGTACAGAAGGCGTCAGCGTTCCTAATGTACAAAATGTGTCTTATGAATCTGCTTTTAATACCCTTGTGGGAAAAGGCTTTGTGGTAAATAAAATTGAAAGTTACAATTCTTCCGTGGAAAAAGGAAATGTAATTTACCAAAATCCGGCAGCCGGAACAAAAGCACCGGAGGGTTCGTCCGTAACCGTAACCGTCAGTCTCGGAAAAGAAGATACCCAGGTCCGTGTGCCTAATCTCCTTGGCGTCCCTGAAGATGAGGCGATTTCCAAGATTATTGAGGCAGGATTGGCAGTAGGAAATACGAACTCGATAGCAAGTGACCAGTATGAAGAAGGGCTGGTATGCTACCAAAGTTATTCTTACGGTGCTTATGTAGAGAGAGGAACGGCCATTGACATTAAGGTCAGCATGGGTCCCGAAATCGTTACCTACAAATTAAACGCAAGTATTGCGGCACCTACAGTGGCGGAAGCACCGGACTATGTGGCAGGAACCCCGGTGAATGTTACCATTACCACCACCGAAGGTAAATTGGTAATGAACACCACGGCAACGGCATTCCCCGTTTCCGCAAACGGTTCAGGAATCCCTTCGCCCCAAGGCGTTATCACCTTCACTTACACGGTGACGACGGAAGGAACGACTACCGTTGACCCTGAGACAGGAGAAGAGATTACCATTCCGGGTGTAACAGAAGAAAAAACTTTTACAAGAGACATTGAGTTTGTAAAAGAATAAACAGGAAGGAATTTATGCAGGGAAAAATCATCAAAGGAATTGCGGGCTTTTACTACGTACATGTGGAAGAACGTGGAGTTTATGAATGTAAAGCAAAAGGAATTTTCAGAAAGGATAACACCAAACCTCTGGTGGGGGATGATGTGACACTGGAAATTCTGGATGAAGGGGAGATGAAAGGGAATATCACGGAGATTTTATCCAGGAAAAGTTCCCTGATTCGTCCTGCCGTGGCAAATGTGGATCAGGCGCTGGTTATATTTGCGGCGGCAAAACCCAGTCCCAATTTTAACTTGTTGGACCGTTTCCTGATTATGATGGAACAGCAACAGCTTCCCTGTATTATCTGTTTTAATAAAAAGGATCTTGTTACAAAAGAAGATTGTGATAACCTGAAGTCGGTTTATGAAAATTGCGGCTATCAGGTACTGTTTGTCAGTGCCCATGATGAGACGGAGGGCGGTCTTGACAAATTGCGTCAGTTGCTTGCGGGCAAGACTACCACGGTGGCAGGTCCCAGCGGCGTAGGAAAATCCTCGCTGATAAACCGCCTGCAGAGCGGTGTGTGCATGGAAACCGGTGAAATCAGTAAAAAGATTGAGCGCGGAAAACACACCACCCGTCATTCCCAGCTCATTGCCCTGGAGGGTAACACCTATATCATGGATACCCCGGGCTTTAGTTCCCTTTCTTTATTTGACATGGAGAAAGAGGACTTACAGGGCTTTTATCCGGAGTTCACAGAACATGAAAAGAACTGCCGTTTTGGCGGCTGTTCCCATATAAGCGAGCCCATATGCGGCATCAAGGAAGCTCTGGCAGAGGGCAAGATAAGCAAGACAAGGTATGAGAATTATGTATTGCTTTATGAGGAATTGAAGAGTAAGAAGAAGTATTAATTAAAAATGGAAATTACCAATTGTATTTTAGTTTTATAAGTGTTATACTGAAAGTGCCAGAAGAGTAATCTTCTCCATATTTGTATGGACACGCGATATAAGGAGCGTATCGCCGTTAGACTG
>CAYRLN010000313.1:0-2710 GCA_964425065.1 uncultured Lachnospiraceae bacterium
CATGCTGGAGGGCAGAACCTCCTTCATTATTGCCCATCGTCTTTCCACCATTAAAAATTGCGATAAGATTATGTATGTGGATCAGGGCGGTATTATGGAATGCGGCAGTCACGAGGAACTTATGGCAAAGAAGGGCTATTATTATAAGCTATATACCGCACAGATGGATGATATTGCGTAGGGATGGGGAACCTATGGTCACAAATACAAAGGTACATTTTGAAACAGCAGATGAATTGGTGCAGAAACTGGTGACGGAGGCGGAGAGAAAGTGCCTGAATAACCGCAAGGATTTTGCGGGGAGAAAGGTGCTGATTGAAGGCGGCGGCTATGAGAAAATCTGGCTGGAAACCCAGCCCATGGGCGGGGAAATGTATGCCAAGCGGGATATGGAAGTGGCTATGAACAACCAGCTTTTGTTTATGGAACTGGCAAGGGAAGACGGCAGAATCCCGGGAAGCATCGCTATGATTGATGGTGTGATAACGCCCCAGTTTAACAAGTTCCAAGGCTTTTGTTTTCCTGCGCCGGCACTAAATATGTACTATCTGTCGGGAGAGGACAGGGCCTATCTGGATTTACTGTATACCACATTGGAGCGGTTTGACGCTTATTTGTGGCAGGTGCGGGATTCGGACGGGGACGGCTGTCTGGAAACCTGGTGCAAATACGATACGGGGGAGGACCATGCCCTGCGGTATGGGGATGCACCGGATGCCTGGACGGCGGAGGTGCCGCCGGAAGGATGCGAAGTGGTGCCTATGGCCTCCATTGACGTGATGAGTTATTCCTATGCTGCCAGGGAGACCTTGGCGGATATTTGTGATATTATGAAAAAAGAAGAGTGGGCCGTGAAATGGAGATGGGCGGCAGCAGAAGTGGGCCGGAAAATCCGTGACTTTCTGTGGAATGAGGACCTTGGGATTTGCATGGACAGGGACAAGCATCACCGCGTCATGCCCGTTAAGATGCATAACAGCCTGCGGGCTATGTACTGGCACAGTCTGGAACCGGATATGGTGGACCGTTTTGTGAAAGAGCATCTGCTAAACCCGGAGGAATTTTGGACAAAAATGCCGCTGCCTTCTGTGGCGGTAAATGATCCGCTATTCCGGAATATTACCACAAACAACTGGAGCGGCCAGGTGGAAGCCTTAACCTATCAGCGGGCGATCAGGGCGTTGGAAAACTATGGCTATGATTGGATGCAGCCTTTGCTTGGAAAGAAGTTATTTGAAGCCATCGGGGAAGAATGCATTTTTGTACAGCAGTATGATCCTTTTACCATGGCGCCTTCCAAGGTGAGCCTGGAAGGGGAACAGGATGCCTACGGTCCCGCCATGCTTTCCGTGCTGGAGTATGTGGCCAGAATGTACGGCATCCACATCGAGCGGAAGGAAGTGTACTGGGGCGGCGTTTCCGGCAGGGAATGTACCTACGAGCAGGAGTGGGGTGAGTACCGGTACAGGGTTGAGAACAGCGGAAGTGGTATTGTGGGCTATGTGAATGGAAAAAAGGTGTTCGCGGCTGAGGGGGATGTGAAAGTGGTGACGGATTTAGAGGGGAATGTGAGAAGGAAGATAGGGTTGCGCTGAGTATGGACCGGATACATGGTATCCGGTCTTTTTTTGAGGGGTTTTGCGGTGTGTGGTGAGGCAGAAAGAGATGGAATGCGAACAGATGTACTGGTGAGTTTATTGGACAATGAAGGTGGTAAATTGTAGATGTAAACAAGAAATGAAAGTTGTTTTGACCTGTGAGATGGTTGTGGAATTAAAAAGGTTTACTAAGAGTTGCATAAAAGAATATTTTGTCGTAAATATATGGGGCTTGATACTGAAAAGAAGAGCGACGAAAGTTATTCGTTTGTAGTAGGAAAAGTTGTTTCTTATCAGGACGTTGAGAGCGCTTTGGGTGAAACTGTGTTGTCCTTTGTCCTTGCAAAAGTGGATACGGCACTTGGTGTTATTCCTGTGGCTATGAGCAGAAATGTTTTTGAACTGGAAAAGCTTGAAGTTGGTTGCATTATTGCAATGAATGCAGATATAAAGGCTGATATGGCAAAAGATGAGGATTTTAAATATCTAAATCGATAAAACCTAACATTCGGGTTGCTTAGGGAACCATCTTTTTTTACATATATTGCGATATTTGATGTATAGTAGAAGTAGAGAAACATCAAGCACCACTTTAATTCTAAATTAGCAAGGTCAAGGACAGCTCGCTGTTTTTAGAGTGGCAGGTGTAATACACTTTTCTTGTAAAGAGGAATCACCTTGAAAGGAGATAGGAAATGGAATCATTAGCTACACGATTGGTAAAAGCCAGAAGCAACGCAGGGCTGACACAAGCCTTTGTGTCAGAGAAACTGGATGTGACAGCGCAAGCAGTCAGCCTTTGGGAAAGAGGCGAAAACGCGCCGGATATCAACAAACTGCCGGAACTCGCAAAGTTATATGGGGTAACAACAGACTGGCTTTTGGATGGGAAGGAGCCTACGGAAGAGATTAAAAAAGTGACAAGTGAACTTTCCGACAGGCTTTTTGATGAAACCAGAATGTACACCTATGTGAAAAGTTATGCCACGGCAAAGAATTTGTTCCAGACAAGAAAGGTCTTGGCTTATGTGAGAGAGAAACATGCGGGGCAGGTGAGAAAAGGAAAGGATCAGGTTCCCTACATTAATCATCCGCTTTCTCTTGCAGGACAC
>CAYRLN010000314.1:0-1417 GCA_964425065.1 uncultured Lachnospiraceae bacterium
CGCGGTCTAAATAGCCGTGGCAGTTCTTTTTTAGTGCTTTTTAGATTTTTTGATTGCCCAAATGGCCAATGCGGCGGTTAGTGCAAGTAAAATAATAAGGCAGCCACCGGCGCAAATCAGTGCCTTGATATACAGGTTGTCCGGAAACAACCAGACAACCCTATCCAGTGCCGGATTTAAAATCCACAAATCGTTGTGAAAGACCAGTCGGTGAAAACCGCGGATAATCAATTTGACATTTACAATTGCCGTAATGCCGGTTGCCAGGATTGCAAACGCAATGACGGATAGACCGACAAAATATCCTTTTGCCAGATAGACAGATTGTTTTGTGCAAAAGAGATAGATTGCTCCAAATAGGAAAATAACGGCACAGATTATCGCAAGTAATTGTATGTTGTGGATTAAAACGCGCACATCCGCAATATGCGTCAATTCCTTGGTGTTGAAAAACTCAGTTTCGACGCCGGAAACGGTGACAGTGACTTGCAAGGTATCTTGTTTTCCTTTGACATAGGAAAGCATAGAAGAGGTGACGCGGTCTAAATCGGCATCGGACATCTTCAAACTCCCGGCAACGCTGTATTCGCGGTTTGTCTTCTGGAAAAAAGAGTCCGTAACCACAGTGGAGAAAAGGGAAATGTAAACAATCAGAAGTGTTCCGGCTAACGCCGAAACACTCCCGATTAATAGGGGTATTATTCTTTTCATAATTCTAGAAGAAGTTAAATAAACTGCTGGTAAGAGAAGAGATAGCAGTTTGTAAATCGGAGGCAATCAGTTCATATACGACAATAAACGTAATCAAAGTAACGATTGTGTAGATGGTAAGAAGAACATAGCCTTTGGAGTTGTCATTTACTTCTTCAATACCATTTGTAGCCTGATACATGAAAACCAGTCCGAAGATGGGGATTAACAGCATAAGTCCAAGTGCCAGAACCGGCTCGATGAAAACAAGCAGCAATCCAAGGATAATGAGCGGTAAAGCGGGAATCGCCTGCAAGGAAGAAAGACGAAGAGCCTGCTTGAAGTTAATGTTCCTCTTTAAAATCTTAAATCCGCCTAAATACAAACCGGCATATATGAAGATGTTTGCTGCAACTCCGAATAAAGTGATGAAAAACCATTTTGCGCCGGATATTTTAAGGATAGTGAAGTAATCATTTGAAAAAGCGCTGTTAATCCGGGCAACCAGAATTGCAACCACAATAGCGTAAAGAAGGGATTTTAAAGCGATGAGGATACCGGCTACAGTAACGCTTCCTTCTTTTACAAACCCAGCTCCGGCATCGGCGGGTTTTCTGATTGTGTTTAAGAATGTTGTCCATGTTGCTTTCAGGGCGCCTAATCCAAGTTTTGCATAATCAGCCGCCAAAGTGTTGGCAGGTGCCGCAGCTTCGGGAGCAGGAGCCGC
>CAYRLN010000314.1:1517-2694 GCA_964425065.1 uncultured Lachnospiraceae bacterium
GCAGCTCTGCTTGCTACCGCCTGTTCGCAGGAGCAAAGTTGATTTTCTTCTAATTTAGTTCCGCAATATTTACAAAATGCCATAATAAAAACCTCCAAATATTTAAAATAATTATTTTTCTAATTTTTGTCCGCACTCTGTGCAGATGATTGCATCCGCATCGGCTTTTGCACCGCAATTTGTGCAGAAGCGGACTGCAGGGGCAGGGGCAGGAGCCGGTGTCGGTGCTTCAGCAGATTGAGCGGCCTGTGTCTCAGCAGATTGAGCGGCCTGTGCCTCAGCAGTTTGAGCGGCCTGTGCCTGCAATTTTGCCTGGGCATTGGCTGCCAGGTTAGCCTTCGTTTTGTCGAATACACCCGCTTTGTTTAAAACGATAAGTGTAAGAACGATGGCTGCAACAATCAGCAGATAGAAAGCGATGGACCAGAGGTTGGTTCTCTCACCGGTAATAACGGTGGATAAATAACCGGAATAGGTTTGCGTGGTAATTTCCCTTCCGCTTACAGCGGTAGTATCATGAGGATATGTAATGCTGCTGAAAAGAGGCAATGTAACCGTATGCGTCACAACATAGTCACTGGTTTTGGATGTGATAAAGGAATTCAGGTATAAGTCTTCACAGTAACCTACTTCATATTTTAATTTAAAGATACTAAAGTCGGATGCGTATTCCATTTTGCCTGCGCGGCCGAAGAGAGCCAGATTGCTTCGCTGGATTTCCTCCTTGCTGCCGCTCTGTTTAATGGTGTAGGTAAAGACGTCCTTTGATACTTTATCTTTCAGTTTGAGACCATATTCTTTGGTATAGTTGATGTTGTCTTTCCCGGTATCCGCAGCAGCTGTTGTCTCTGTTGTATCGGTATCTTCGGTGGAAACATCTGTCGGAACAGAGACGGTTTCCTGAGCAGTCTCAGTTTCGTAGGCTTCTTTCAATAAATTATTGATCTTCTGTTCAATCAAAGCCAATTCTTCCTCGGAGGGAACCTTGTCAAAAGTAAATATAAAGGTTCTTTCGAAATTCCCAAGCATAGAAACTTTAGAATTAATTTCTAAAGCGGATGCATTGAACGACTTGATAAGCGGAACGGAATAATTTTCCGGGGAAGCGCTGTAGATGGTGTCTGTAGTGTATAACACAAAGTCTTCCAACTCGGACTCGGAATAGTAGGAAGAAGAA
>CAYRLN010000315.1:0-2688 GCA_964425065.1 uncultured Lachnospiraceae bacterium
TATCTGTTTGCAATCCGAATATATTCTTCCATCGCTGTAGCTTCCGTTCCATCATAGTTTCCGCTACCGCTAATATCCCACTCCGTAATTTGCACAGAACCTGCCGCGCTTGCATAGGCTCTTATTGCTGCCTCGAATTGAAATGTACTGGGTGTACTGATGCTGTAATGTCCTTGCATTCCCATTCCGTCAAGTCGTGTACCGTCCGCTGCTTTTACCGTTTTTATTAACTCCAGAATACCGTTCATTTTTGTTGTACTAAATTCATTGTAATCATTATAATACAATGCTACATCTGCCGGAGCATACTTGTTCGCATAACGGAATGCGTTCACAATATATTCTTCGCTCTGATATACATGCCACCAGCTGGAATTGCTGCCATGAGTGGCTTGACTCAAACTTTCTGAAGCGTTTTCTTTATCCGTACGATATTTTCCTCCCGCATCACTGACCGCCTCATTTACAACATCCCAACCGTAAAACATTCCCTTGTATGGACTGTCTTCCCCGGTGAAATGTTCCAATACCGTCTTTATGTACCATTCCAGACGCTTATTCATTTCGTCTTTACTTACATAATCCTTGGAAGCATCATAATCTACATGGAAAAACCACTCCGGAGTCTGTGAATGCCAAACCAGCACATGTCCGCGCATCTTTATTTGATCATCCGGATTTTCTTCATTCCATTTTTTTATCTTGTCCAGTATTTTTTCCGCCCTGCTGAAATCCATTACCGGAACAACGATTTCTTCGCCGTTTAAAACATCCTTGGTTGTTCCCGGGCATTTAGCGTTACTGTAACCGAAAAGGGCATCCGGTTTTAATTCGTTACCTATGGTGAGTGCATTAAAATGTTTTTGCACAATGGCTTCTATTCCGGCATCCTGGATTTCGGTTATTGTTACTGCACCGCCAACCAGAAAATCTTCTCCCATCACTTCTGTCACAGCATCTTTTACAGGAGTTACATCTTCTAAAACAATGGGATCTGCCTGTATTTCTCTGAGAGAGACTCCGGTTATATAATAATCCCCGAGAACACAGTCTCCTTGTCCATAGTTAGTACCCTGCTCTAACAAACGGATTACAATCTGGTCAATATTACCGCTGTAATCAATCTTAAAAGTACCTTTGTAATAAGTCCACTCTCCCGGAGTCAGTGCCTTCGTGCAATCTCCGGTAAGCTCTGTCGAATAAGAACCTAAATAACTGGTTGAACCATTAATTGTCACATAAGGTGCAAAATTTAATTCTCTTTGATCTGCCGGTGCACCTTCGTAGGCCTCTGATAACTTAGCAAAGAAAGAAAATTGATAATCCTTCCCGTTCTCCACCAGATTGGTGATATCCTGAGCAATACACTCATAAGGTGATGTTCTGTTTGAAATCATACCGTAAGTGGTTACTCCATTGTAGATTTCACTTCCGTCATTTACCGCTGTGATTGTTGCATTTCCCTGACCGGCACTCCACATGGATAAATCGCTGTCTGCAAAATCCGGGTTGATAATTAAATTTTCCCCATAACTTTCTGCCTGAACATTAAGTGCCGTCATATCCACAGTTCCCCACACCATAAGACCGGCTAATAAGCCTGCTGCCAAACGCACTATTTTTTTGACCATAAAAACCTCCCACCATACCTATCTTCTTTGAAAGACAATACCTTCTTTTTGTCCTTTCCTTCAGCATAGCGTATTTTCGGGAGGTTTTCTCTTAAATCCTTGTCATATTTTACGCATTTATTGCGTAGTTAGTTGATTTACATAGGAATAAATTTATCAATTACATCAAGCAATCCGTCTTCATCATTTGTTTTCTCTGTAATATAATCTGCTACCTGCTTCACTTCCTCGCGGGCGTTTTTCATTGCTACCCCTACACCGGCATAGGAAATCATGGAGATATCATTGTATCCGTCGCCGCAGCAGATGGCATCTTCTCTCTTTAATCCCACTGTTTCCAACATACGGTCCAACGAGGTTGCCTTATCTATATGTTTGGGCATGATTTCAATGAAAAATGGTTCTGAGCGATAAATACTCAAGGAATCTTTATATTTTTCCTGCAATAATTTCTCGCATTTTTCGGCTTTTTCAGGTGGAGCAGTCATGAGGCATTTGTTGACATCAAAATCTACGAAATTCACAAAGTCATTTACCTGACGCACAGGGATTCCGTTGATCCTAGATTCTATCTCCACGTATTCATCAGACCTTGTTCCCAGAACAATATAATCTCCGAAATATGTCATCAAACCTAAATCATGCTCTATGGCGAATCGGTAAAGTCCGGGAATTACTTGTTTTGGTAATACTTTTTGAAATACAATATCTCCGGTTCTGCAGTTGATAATTCTGGCGCCATTGAAAGAAAGCAGATACCCGCCGTACTTTTCCAATTCCAGTTCTTTTGCATAACGCATCATCCCCGGTGTGGGTCTCCCGGAGGCCAACATCACTAAATGACCTCTTTCCTGTATTGCCATAATTCCTTTTTTGGTTTCCGGTGAAATATTCTTTTCGGAAGTGGTAAGCGTGCCATCTATATCAAGAACCAATATTTTTTCCGTCATCCTCTGAATCCTCCTGTTGTTTCATCTCTCTCAGTACACTTATTCCGATAGGTAACGACAGCAAAAATGCCCCTATATCAGATATCATCTGTGTTATTTGCACTCCT
>CAYRLN010000316.1:0-2681 GCA_964425065.1 uncultured Lachnospiraceae bacterium
GAATGAACTTGGTAAATTGTATCCTCGAATCCGCGAGGGCGAAGGCTGGTTTGGAAAAGAGGAAGCGCAGTATTGCATGGAGCACCATGAAAAGGCACTGTAGCTGTGCAGTCAAATGTGATAGGATAAAAGGACATTAGGTACAAAGGAGGTGGCTGGCATGAAAATGGAACGTTTGCTTGGGATAGTGACCATCCTGCAGCAGAGAAGGAAGGTAACTGCTCCTTGGCTTGCGGAAAAATTTGAGGTTTCCAAGCGCACAATCAACCGTGATATAGAGGAACTTTGTCAGGCGGGAATACCCATTATCACCACCAGAGGACCGGAAGGCGGCATTTCCATTATGGAAGGTTTTAAACTGGACACGTCTGTGTTTACCGCAGAAGAACTGGAGGCCATCTTTGTAGGATTAAATTCGGTAGACAGCGTATCAAAAACACCCAGAGCCAAATATATGGCTGAGAAGCTGGGGTTGGCGCGGACGCAGGAGCAGGGGGCGATTAGGGATGGCGAGGCGGTACTTCCCTTAGCGGATAACATGCTCATTGATTTATCCTCCTTTTACAAGGACAGTTTGGCTGAGAAAATAGAACTTTTGAAGGCTGCCATTAAGCAACGAAAATGCGTAACCTTCCACTATTATTACGGAAAAGGCGAAGGGGACAAAATGATAGAGCCGGCGGTCATTGTGTTTAAATGGTCCGATTGGTATGTGTTCGGTTATTGCAGGGACAGACAGGATTTTCGGATGTACAAGCTGAAACGGTTGTGGAAATTGCAGATGACAGAGGAAACCTTTGAGAAACGGGAGATTCCAAAAGAAAAAATGGAATTTGGCAGTCATATGACCGATGACATCATGATTACAGCCATTTATGATGAGAGTGTGAAATATCGCTTGGTGGAGGAATACGGCCCGGATTGGTTCTGTACCTGTGCAGACGGAAAACTTTTGGCAAAACGAGGTTTCACCACCTATGAGGATGCGGTGAATTGGTTCCTCAGTTTAGGTTCCAAGGCAGAGGTAATTGCTCCGGCAGATTTTAGACAGCGGATGAAAGAAGAAATTGAAAAAATATATAACAGATACATATAAAAAATATATTGGGTACATATAAACATGACACACTGTTGTCATGTTTTTGTGTTATTATGGAGAAAAGATCGAAAAAACAGGTCTGATGTGGGAGGCAGTTAAATGGCAAAAGAGAAGACGGTAGCGGCAGAATCGGATAAAGAAAAAGGTTTGGGTATAGATGAGTCTATGTGGCGGAATATCATCGGACTTCGCATGGAAAGACAGTTTCTGACGCATCAGGCGAGTGAAGAGGAATATGAGGAATTGTACCGTGACACCCAGCCGGGACAGAATGTGTATTGGCACGGATTCGGACAGCCGCCGGTGCTTTCTTTCCGGGCAGACTTTGATGATATGGAATATAACCGTGTGCGCCAGGAGGAGAGGAAACTGGTAAAGGGAAGATTTCAAGGCGGCAATTTAGGCTGGCTGGATGCAAGAGACATGGAACTTTTTGCCTGTATGTGCAAGAAGCCTTTGGAACGGCCGTTGTTTGTCCAGTCCGAGATGCTGGAATTAATCCGCAGGCAGGGACCGATGAATATCCAACAGATTAAGGAAGAGACCGGCTATCTGGTAAAACAGATTACTCCCATTTTGCACAGATTGCAGGAGGCTTTTTTGATTTACGAGGATCAGTATGATGGGGAGTGGGACAGAGGTTGGTACACCTTTGAAGAGATGTTCCCTGAGGTGGATTTGAACAGATATACCAGGCACGAGGCTCTTTGTATTGTATTACAGCGCTTTGCAAAGCGTATGATTTGGTTTGACGTAAAGATGGCAAAGGACTTTTATAAATTGCCGGCGAAGGACATAAAGGCGGCCGCCACGGCACTGGTGGACAGCAAGGTTCTTGTAGTAAACGGCGATGGTTATTTATTAAAGTGCGACGCAGATTTGCTTGCCGTGAGAAACTTTGATATACCCGGCAAATTGCTGGTTATGCACCGGAACGATATTTTAGTCAAAGCTTTTGAAAGTCAATTGAAAGACCGTTATTTCAAGAAGGAATATGAAACCTTGGAGTACATATTGATGGACGGGGAAATCCATGGAGTAGTTCATGGAAAGTTTAAGTATGGCCCCTATATCATTGAAGATGTGGTAGTGGATGAAGCTTATGTAAATCGCAAGGATGAAATCATTGTCGCGGTGGAAGAAGCAAATGAAGGCAGCAAAGTGTTACGGTTCATGGGAGAAGAATTGGTATGATAGACACAAGATGCGGATTAAGATGTGAAGGTTGTGAGTATATTGAAAGTTGTGGTTGCGAGGGCTGTATCGCTACAAATGGACATCCTTTTCACGGGGAGTGCCCTGTGGCTATGTGCTGTCAGGAAAAGGGACTTGTGCATTGCGGCGAATGTCCTGATATTCCTTGCGATTTACTGACGCAGTATTCTTGTGACCCTGTGCATGGCGATAATCCTCAGGGTGCCCGAATTGAGCAGTGCAAGAGATGGGCAGCAGGGTTGGAGTAAGTCATTCCGTAAGTGCAAAATGTCGAACCCATGAGCTTTTGAGCTTCATGAAGATTTTTTCAAAAATGATTGATATTTTTGCTATATCAACATATAATAAAGTTACAGATAGAGTTTTC
>CAYRLN010000317.1:0-2677 GCA_964425065.1 uncultured Lachnospiraceae bacterium
ATTTTTTTACAGAATCCGAAACAGAACCTTTCAATTGCCTAACTGAATTTTTTAAAGCAAATTCATTTTTTGAATGGATAATATCAATCACCGCTTCTGCTTTTGATAAATCTATTCTTCCATTTAAAAAAGCTCTCTTGGTAAATTCACCCGGCTGGGCTAATCTTGCACCGGCATTTAATACGACTTCTAAAATATGGCGCATCATAAGCAAGCCACCATGACAATTTATTTCAACAGTATCTTCTGTTGTATAACTTCTTGGTGCCTTAAAAACAGAGACCATTACTTCATCTATTATATTTTCATCATCCACAATATAACCATAATGCACAGTATGACTGTCCACATTCAATAAAATTTTTTTTCCGCTTTTTGTTGAAAAAATTTTATTTGCAATATGAATCGCTTCCTCTCCGCTTATTCTGATTATACCAATTCCTGAATCAGACATAGCGGTTGCAATAGCAGCAATTGTATCTGTTTTCATAATCTACCTCTTTTTTAACCCTATTTACACGAGGATTATAACATATTCTTTTTTGTATAGCAAAATTTACATAGCAAAAAAATGCACGGTAGAAACCGTGCATTTTTTATTATGAAATTTTATTTCTTCAAAGTAACAACAACTCTTCTGAAAGGTTCTTCCCCTTCACTGTGAGTAGTAACATATTTATCATTCTGAAGAGCAGAATGAATAATTCTTCTCTCATAAGGATTCATCGGCTCAAGAGAAACAGGTCTCTTTGTTCTCTTAACCTTATAAGAAATATTTTTAGCAAGATTTTCCAGAGTTTCTTTTCTTCTCTGTCTGTAATTTTCTGTATCAACCTTTACTCTGATATAATCATTGGAATCTTTATTGACAACTAAAGAAACTAAGTACTGCAGAGAATCCAATGTTTGTCCTCTTTTACCGATAAGAACACCCATTTCATCACCACTAAGGTCAATGTCCATTGTTTTTTCTTCTTCGTTGTATTTTACATCTACTACAACTGTCATTTCCATAGCTTCAAAAACATCATTCAAAAATACTTTAGCATTATCGCTTACAGAACATTTTACTCTTGCTTTTATCACAGCATTTTTGGAACCAATTCCTAAAAAGCCGGTAGAACCTTCTTCGATAACTTCATATTCTAATCTATCGCTTGTAACAGTAAATTTCTGACAAGCTTCCGTAATTGCTTCATTTACTGTCTTTGCGGAAAATTCCATAAATTCCATTATTATTTCCTCCATGCATCAAAAATAATTATTTATTATTTCTTTCGTTATAATCTTTTACCATATTTGCTTTTGCCATAAGACTTCCCGGTTTTGCATTAGAGGAAGTATTTGTGGAAGCTGAAGAATTATTCATTTTCTCAGTAGCTTCTTTCGCCTTTTGAGTATAAATCTCTTTTGCACTGATATTTTTTGTGTTCATTGCAGCATACTCAGCATATTTTTTCTGCTGTTCTTCAAGTTTTGCCATCTTTTTCGCACTTTTTTCTTTGTTCTTTTCGATGATTTCACTTAAATCCATCTTATCAAAATGCTTATTGATCACAATCTGCTGAATGGTTCTAACAACTGAACCGGCAATCCAGTAAAGACCCATACCTGCAGGAAGAGACCAACAGAAAAATGCAGACATAAGAGGCATCATCATGTTCATCATCTTCATAGAAGAAGCCATAGATGCTGTAGGATCATTTTTATCTGTACTTTGATTAGCCTGTTGAGGCATAAGCTTCACATTAATCCACTGTGTAATAGCAGAAAGAGCAGGTATTGCAATTGCACCTATAATTAACAATAATGCTCCTATCTCGAAACCATTATCTTTAATAATATTTAATGCTTCTCCTGCAATATAAGAAGGTGAATTTCCAATATTAAGACCTAAAAAGGTGTTATATTGTTCAATAAGACCTACTTCACCATTCATATTTGTACTTAAAATATATTCACCTTCATACATGAGATTATTCAAATCATAATAATTTGCAATCGCACTCATATCAGAAGAGGACAATTTGTTAAGTACATCTATAATACCATTTGAAACATTACCATTACTAATTTCCTGTCCATATGTTCTAACTACACTAGCAATGGAAGAAGTTGTCTCCTCAGATAAACCTGTGGGATTCTGAAGAAATGCTGCATTATCTACAGAAATAATCTTATCTGCTAAAACTCTGAAAGTATCACCAATTTTAGTTACGTATGCAGGCATTTTATAAATTACCTGATAGAGTGCAAATAAGATAGGCATCTGAATTAAAAGCTGTACACAGCTACCGGAAGGAGAAACACCGTATTTAGAGTAAACTGCCTGTGTTTCTGCATTCATCTTCATTACAGAATCATTATCATTTTTATTTTTATACTTATCACGAATTGCATTAAGTTCCGGATTCATCTTTGCAGAAAGTTTTGAAAATTTCTGCTGTCTGATTGTTAAAGGAAGCATAAGCAGATAAACAACGATAGTGAACAAAATAATAGAAAGACCAATATTAGGGATAGTAAGCCAATCCAAAAAATTAAAAATAGCTTCCATAATATATCCCAGAATTTTAGCAACCCATCCTATTATGAATGTATCACTTTTGGTTAATAAAATAGTATTCATTAAAATCTCCAATCTTTTGGCTGCTAATTAAGGAACCGGATCATATCC
>CAYRLN010000318.1:0-2670 GCA_964425065.1 uncultured Lachnospiraceae bacterium
GTATTTTAAAAACAACGTTGGTCCTGGCAGTTTTTGGTATTTTTTTGCTTGGATATAAGAACCTATATGAGAGCGTTCCGGGGCGAATACGTCTGAAGGCCGGTGTGGAACAGATTCTGGACTTCAATGTTCCGGTAGAAGGTGTGATTAAAAAAGCAACGCAGGATGAATCCGCAGTGACCGTAAGCGGAAATCCGGATTCTAACATTCCTTCGGATGCCATCTATGTTGATTTAAGTAAGGTAGTAACTTTTAAGGCGGACGAGATCCAAAATTATGAGATGGATCTAAAACTGTTTGGAATCATCCCCTTCAAACAGGTTGATATTGAAGTGATACAAGATATGGTGCTGACACCGGTAGGAGAGCCGGTAGGCATCTATGTGAAAACAGATGGGGTTTTGGTAATCGGAGTCGGAGAATTTGAAAATGAAAACGGAAAGACATGTGCGCCTGCCAAGTATCTTTTGCAAACCGGCGATTATATTAGGGAAGTAAACGGAGAAAGTATAACAGAAAAAGAGGACTTTACCCGCGCCGTAGAGGAATGCAATGGAAACAAACTGGTCCTGACGGTAAGCAGAAACGAAGAAACCTTTACGGTCAGTGTAAAGCCGGAGAAAAATGAAACCGGAGAGTATAAGTTAGGGATTTGGGTGAGAGATAATGCGCAAGGCGTGGGAACCCTGACTTTTGTGGATGACCTGGGAAATTTTGGAGCTTTGGGACATGGGATCAGTGACGTAGATACGGGGACCCTTCTGGAACTGGAGAGCGGAAGTCTGTATAAAACAGAGATTATTTCCATTCAAAAAGGAAAGAGTGGGGAACCTGGAGAAATGACCGGATTGATCGATTATTCTTCTGTAAATATATTAGGAAAGATTACGGCAAACTCATCAAAAGGAATTTATGGATGCGGCAACAGCAGGTTAACATCAAAAGTGCAAAACGAGGCCCTTCCCATTGGATTGAAACAGGAAATTGAGGAAGGACCGGCACAGATTCTTTGTAATGTAGACGGAGAGGCCCAATATTACGATATTCTCATCAAGGAAGTGTACTTGGAAAATTCCAATATAAACAGGGGAATGCTGATTCAAGTGACAGACCCGCAACTTTTGGCAATTACCGGTGGAATTATACAAGGAATGAGCGGGGCTCCCATTATTCAGAACGGAAAACTCATCGGGGCGGTAACACACGTGCTGGTTCAGGATGCAACCAGCGGGTATGGAATTTTTATTGAAAACATGCTGGAGTATTGAGTCCGGGCATCGACGTGAAGAAAGACACCTAGTAAGTTTACTTACGGAGGTGTCTTTTCTGATACGGAGGTATCCTACAAGTTTGCCTGTGAAAACGAAAAACACTTTATTTGGTTAATTTGATAAAATATTTGTTAAAAAATACTTGACTATGAAAAAACGGGATGATAGATTTAAATTGTATACTTGTCTGCATTATGCCAATTATACTTGATTTGTATATACATATAAGGGAGAGGAACAAATCGGATGAAGAAGAAAGTAAACACAGTTTTGAAGGGTGTTGCCGGTGTGGGTGTTGCGCTAGGGGGCGCCAATGCCTTTGGTGAAGGTGAAGTTGTTTATGCTGCTGAGTTAGAAGAAAGAACAAGTGAAAACCAGCAGGAATCTGATTATGAGGAACCGTCCGAAGCATCAGATATTACATATAACAGTGAGGCTCCGGTAACTCGCGTGTCAACTTATGCACGTCCTAACAAACCAGGTCAGGGAGGTACACATGCGAGCACGAGTCAAAGTCTGGTAGAAAGTACAGCGGCAAGCGAGTCCGAAAGTCTGGTAGAGAGTACAGCGGCAAGCGAGTCCGAAAGTCTGGTAGAGAGTACAGCGGCAAGTGAGTCGGAGAGTCTGGTAGAGAGTACAGCGACAAGTGAGTCGGAAAGTCTGGTAGAAAGTACAGCGGCAAGTGAGTCGGAAAGTCTGGTAGAGAGTACAGCGGCAAGCGAGTCGGAAAGTCTGGCAGAGAGTATAGCGGCAAGTGAGTCGGAGAGTCTGGCAGAAAGTACAGCTGCATCTGAGTCTGAGAACGAAGGAACAGTGGAAAGCGAAGTAGACACTACCACAGAGGAGTATGCGCCGGAAGATGTAACTTTAGGACAGGTTATAAGACAATATTTTATATTCTGCATTCAAAGAAATTGGAACTTATATCTTGCGTATGTTGATTTGCTTAACTGGTTAAATGGCAAGGACTATGATGATGACACTCAGGATGCTATTGATAGTATGAGTGAAGAGGCAGAGGCACAGTCCTTACTGGAAAGTACGGAGGCCAGTTTAGCAGATAGTGCGGCAGAAAGCCAGAGTTTGGTAGACAGCGCAGCAGATAGTCAGAGCCTTGTAGATAGTACAGCTGGTAGTTTAGCAGATAGCGCAGCAGATAGTTTGGCAGATAGCACAGCAGAAAGCCAGAGTTTGGTAGACAGCGCAGCAGACAGCCAGAGCCTGGTAGATAGTGCAGCAGAAAGCCTTGCAGACAGCACCGCAGACAGCCTTGCAGACAGTACAGCAGATAGTTTGGCAGATAGTACCGCGGATAGCCTTGCAGACAGTACAGCAGATAGTCTGGCAGACAGTACAGCAGGTAGCCTTGCAGACAGTACTGCAGACAGCACAGCAGATA
>CAYRLN010000319.1:0-2660 GCA_964425065.1 uncultured Lachnospiraceae bacterium
ACCGGTGAAATTGAAGTTTCCGGTTCTATTCTGTTCCACAAAACAGAATACCGCGAGCGTCGTAATCACTACGGTATCTACTCTGTAAACACTGCCATTGATGGTTTTGATACAAGCAGAGACGCCTTCCTGGGTGCTTACCGCGGACCTGAAATGCCTGAAGCAGTTGTAAACGGTGCCTGCACAAACTCTATGGCAAGCGGATGGTCTCCCATCGCTTCCCACCAGATTAACGTTACACTGGCTCCCGGTGAATCCAAAGATTATGTATTTGTTCTGGGTTACATTGAAAATCCTCAGGATGAAAAATGGGAATCCTATGGCGTGGTTAACAAAAAACCTGCTTTCGAGATGGTTGCCCGTTACCACACAAGTGCAGATGTAGACCGTGCTTTCGCACAGTTAAATGAATACTGGGAAGGACTTCTTTCCAAATACAATGTACAGTCTGAAAACGATAAGGTTAACCGCATGGTTAACATCTGGAACCAGTATCAGTGTATGGTAACCTTTAACATGTCCCGTTCCGCTTCTTATTATGAATCCGGTATCGGCCGTGGTATGGGCTTCCGCGACTCTTGTCAGGATTTGCTGGGATTCGTACACTTGATTCCCGACCGTGCAAGAGAGCGTATCATCGATATTGCTTCCACACAGTTCCAGGACGGTAGCGCTTATCACCAGTACCAGCCTCTCACCAAAAAAGGTAACTCCGACATCGGTAGCGGCTTCAATGATGACCCTCTGTGGCTTATCGCAGGTACCAGTGCTTACGTAAGAGAAACCGGTGACACTTCCATTTTGACAGAAATGGTTCCTTTCGATAATGATATGTCCGTGGCAACTCCTCTCATGGATCACCTGAAACGCTCCCTGGACTACATTATCACTCACAAAGGCCCTCACAATCTGCCTCTTATCGGACGTGCAGACTGGAATGACTGTCTGAACTTGAACTGTTTCTCCGAGCATCCCGGTGAATCCTTCCAGACCTTTGGTCCCAGCGAAGGCCCCGTTGCCGAATCCGTATTTATCGCAGGTATGTTTGTGAAATATGCGGAAGAATATGCTCAACTGGCTGAACTTATGGGCGATAACGCTGAAGCAGCACGCGCAAGAAAAGAAGCAGAAATCATGTATGACGCTATCCTGAAGGATGGTTGGGACGGTGAATGGTTCGTTCGTGCATACGACGCTTACAGCCAAAAAATCGGTTCCAAAGAATGTGAAGAAGGTCAGATCTTCATCGAGCCTCAGGGCTTCTGTGTTCTGGCAGGCGTCGGCGTAAAAGAAGGCCTTGCCGAAAAAGCTCTGAACTCCGTAAAAGAAAGACTTGATACAAAATACGGCGTAATGATTCTCCAACCTGCTTACACCAGATATCATCTGGAACTGGGTGAAGTTTCCTCTTACCCGCCCGGATATAAAGAGAATGCCGGCATCTTCTGCCACAACAATCCTTGGGTTTCCATCGCTGAAACTGTTATCGGACGTGGTGACCGTGCATTTGAAATTTATCAGAAGACTTGTCCTGCTTATGTGGAAGAAATCAGCGAAATCCACTGCACAGAGCCCTATGTTTATTCCCAGATGGTTGCCGGTGCAGACGCAAAATTCCACGGTCAGGCTAAGAACAGCTGGCTGACAGGTACTGCTGCCTGGACCTTCGTAAACATCTCCCAGTACATTCTGGGTGTATATCCTACCCACCAGGGTCTCTCCATTGATCCTTGTGTACCTAAGGGATTCGGTGACTTTAGTTTGACAAGAAGCTTCCGCGAAGGAACATACAACATCAAAGTCAACAACCCTAACAACGTAGAAAAAGGTGTCGTTTCCATGACAGTTGACGGCCAGAAAGTAGACGGCTGTATCATTCCTTACGTAAAAGGAAAGACAGAATATCAGGTTGAAATCGTAATGGGTTAATCCCACGAATTGACTTTACAAAAAAACCTCGGTGGTTTTCATTCCACCGAGGTTTTTTAATCATCTCATATTGTGCGAGTACCATAGTTAGTGTTATGGAGAATGCAAAGCATTCTCTGAACGCGTCGCTGCCGAGCGACGCAATTACCACTTCTTCCATGGGCAGCTGTTTTTTGTCACCGCAGCCCGCATTTCCACGTAGCAGCCACAACTTCTGCACATTCCTTGAAACAGGTTATCACACGACAAACAAACGGAAAGACGGTTTTCATACAAACCGTCTTCCGCCTTTATGTCCTCGTCAAGGTTATCAATATAATCACGCATATTTTGAAATACTTTTTCCTGACCGCTTATATCCCTCGTCAGGCACTTTTTGCAGACTCTTCTCTCTTCCATGATTATCCTTGTCTCTTTTGTGTTCCACCGGTTCCCTGTCTTAGTAATTCTCTGCTTTCTGCTGGAAGTAGCTCTGGGGATGAGCGCACACAGGACAAACCTCAGGTGCTGCGGGACCTACATGAATATGTCCGCAGTTCAGACACTGCCAAATCATATCTCCGTCCTTGGAGAATACAAGACCACCTTCCACATTGGCGAGAAGTTTACGATATCTCTCCTCGTGTTCTTTTTCGATTGCCGCAACGCCTTCAAATAAAACTGCGATTTCTTCAAATCCTTCTTCTCTTGCTTCTTTTGCAAAAGTTGCATACATATCGGTCCACTCATAG
>CAYRLN010000320.1:0-2654 GCA_964425065.1 uncultured Lachnospiraceae bacterium
ATCTACAGGAATACCCCATTTAAAAGAAGTACGGGATACACACAAATCCTGCAAACCGGGTAACAGGAAGTTATTCATCATCTCATTCTTACGGGATACCGGCTGAATAAATTCCGGATGGGTATTGATATGCTCAATCAATCTGTCCGCATATTTGCTCATTTTGAAGAAGTAGGCCTCTTCCTTGGCCGGTTTTACTTCCCTTCCGCAATCGGGACATTTGCCCTCCACAAGCTGGGATTCTGTCCAGAAGGACTCACAGGGCGTACAATATAAACCTTCGTAAGCACTCTTGTAGATATCTCCCTGGTTGTACAAACGTTTAAAGATTTTCTGAACCTGTTTCTCATGATAGTCATCCGTTGTGCGGATAAATTTATCATAGGAGATGTTCAACTGGTCGCAGAGGCCACGGATTACGGCTGCCACATCGTCCACATAGGCCTTAGGTGTCACCCCTGCCGCCTCAGCCTTCAATTCAATCTTCTGCCCATGTTCGTCTGTTCCTGTCTGGAAAAAGACATCATAGCCCTGCGCTCTCTTAAATCTGGCAATACTGTCTGCCAATACAATTTCATAGTTATTGCCGATATGCGGTTTTCCCGACGTGTAGGCAATAGCCGTTGTGATGTAATACTTTTCTCTGTTCATTATTTCCTCCATTTCTGTGGCAAAAGCACCGCCTGCGGCACTTACCTTTTCCAATAAAAAAGCCTTCTCATGCCCTTGCATGAGAAGGCGATTATACCGCGTTACCACTTCTCTTTATCTGTTTCTCGCAAAACAGACCTCGTTAAGTACCATTGATACTTTGTCGCTATAACAGGCGAATCCTGTCGCAGCCTTACCGCCACCCGCGGCTCGGTGCGCTGCTCCGAAGCCATGTTCCGTATGTTCCGCGTCAAAACCTTCTCAGCAAATAGGTTCCTCTCTGTAAGACCATTCCATACGTACTCTCTTCATCACTGCTTTTCCAGATATAGGTTTAGGGTAGCACATACCTTCTTTTCTGTCAAACTCAAATTTCAGACAAATTATTGCTTTAGGAGAATCTGAACCACTTAAAGTCAAAGTCACAACCCGGCAGGAACACAAAGACTACCTTCTGTGTACCATAGACAGGTTCCAGTTCAAAGGTATGTTCCACATATTCCTCTTCATGGGGGAATTCCACCAATTGATTTACCCCCTGTCCATCCTCACCAAAGAAGCGGATATGAATGGTATTGTTCTCAAGGGGTGTTCTTCCGCAGACCATAATCTTACGGATTCCTCCCTCGCCGAATTCCATATTTTCATATTCCAGGGATACATTATTTCCGATACCTTCTACCGCATCCTCTGTTTCTCTGTAAGTATCGCCGTAAATACGGTTGCAGCAGAGAGCCCCAAGTTGCTCAAACGCTTTGTTGTATTTCTTAAAGGTAAATCCCTTAATAAAGAATTTTTGGTCTTTGGTTACCAGACAGATTGTTTTAATTCCTTTTACTCTCTTATTGAGTTTGTAGGATACCGTCTGATAGACATCCCATATGCAGGGCAACTGATAAACAACGTCTGCCAATAGGCTACTACCCTCTTCATCCGGCATTCCTTCCCAAATCTGCAACTGATATGCCTCATCATTCATTGCAAATATCGGTAAACTGATTTCATCCGAGCCAAAGTCACCGAAGTCTACTCCCCGGTATCCAATCCAGGTTTCCCCTTCTCTTCCGGTTCCAACGCCTCTTTCGTTGTATCCGCTCACCTCTCCCTTGCTGACGCTGTAAAGACCACCCACAACAAATTCATAGGGATTTATAAAGGCCTGACCGAGTCCCTCTGCCGTAAACTCCAATTCGGATATCTGACGGACTTTTTCGCTGCCATCCTTAGAAGTACAGCGCACACGGAACGCGCCGTCGCCCAACGCCTTGATTTTTACTTTGCCCGCCAAAACCCGGCCTTTTTCCTCATCTACCTCCGGCTCTGCGGAAAGTATTTCGATTTCTGCAAGATTGGTAGGAATACCGGCATCATTCACAACAGACCATTCCACATCCTTCACCGTGGCATCCGCCGGATGAATGTAAGCACATACCTCCATCTCTTTTTGGGTTTCACTCAAAAATTGTCCGTCCTCACTTGCAATTTCAATCTTTCTTACCGTAATCTGGTCTTCCAAACCGGTTACCATAGGCATGCGGTGATTACTCATGCGGGCACTGACCCCTTCACGTACCTGCGCTGCCACCGCCTGTACCATGACAGATGCGGGGGCAATCTTTTCTTTCTCACCAATATCCGTAACGGTGATTCCAACCGGACCGGCTACTGTTCCCGCACCAATCACCGCCAGTAATTTTCCGTTAAATAATTTTCTCCTTGTCCCCTTATACTGGTCGTAATCCGTACTGTCACCATTGTCCAGGCCAAGTAATCTGCCCACGCCGCTCACGCGCACTTCCACGTAATCAGACGCGTTTTCCACCGGATTTCCCTCCGCATCTTCCATACCGATTTCCACAAAAATCATATCTTCACCATCGGCACGCATCCACGTACGGTCCATTTTCAGCGTAACACGACTGCTTTCCCCAAAGGAAGTATGTTTATCCTCTGCAATAACATTGCCATTCTCGTCATAGGCAACGGCACGGATTGTTCCTTTT
>CAYRLN010000321.1:0-2650 GCA_964425065.1 uncultured Lachnospiraceae bacterium
GGAAATGGAAGAAGAACGGATTGACAAGTGTATGAGTCTGCTTATCGATTCTTTGTCCCGTTCTTATATACAGAAACTGATTAAGGACGGTGACGTTCTGGTAAATGGGGTTTCTGTAAAATCCAGTTACCGTGTTAAGGCAGACGATGACGTGTCTTTTTCTTTGCCTAAAGCGACAACACCGGATATTCAGCCGGAAAATATACCTTTGGACATCCTATATGAGGATAAAGATGTAATTGTGGTAAACAAACCCAAAGGTATGGTTGTTCATCCGGCAGCCGGACATTACAGTGGCACCCTGGTAAATGCTCTTATGTATCACTGTGGTGACGAACTTTCCGGAATAAATGGAGTAATGCGTCCCGGCATCGTACACCGGATTGATATGGATACCACCGGTTCCCTTATTGTGTGCAAAAACGATAAAGCACATGCTTCCATTGCAGCCCAATTAAAGGAGCACACCGTAAACCGCAGATACCGTGCAATTTGTCATGGTGTTTTAAAAGAGGACAGCGGTGTAATTGACAGTCCAATCGGCAGGCATCCTGTAGACCGGAAAAAAATGGCATGTGGCATTGCCGGAGGCAAAAACGCAGTAACTCATTATCAGGTGCTTAAGCGTTTTGACAAATATACTTATATTGAATGTGCGTTGGAAACAGGGCGTACCCATCAAATCAGGGTACATATGGCAAGTATCGGGCACCCGTTGCTTGGTGATGGGATTTATTCAAACTTTAAGTCACCCTTTAAATTACAAGGACAAACCTTGCATGCCGGAACCCTTGGTTTTATACATCCCACAACGGGAGAATATGTTGAGACCAACGCTCCCTTGCCGGAGTATTTTGAACATTTGCTTAATATTTTATAAAAGGAGCATGTACCATGAATCTTTTTGATATTCTCGGACCTGTTATGGTTGGCCCCAGCAGTTCCCATACTGCCGGAGCTGTGCGAATCGGATATATTTCCAGAGTTTTATTAAACGAAAAACCTGTTGATGCCAAGATTATTTTGCATGGTTCTTTTGCCACAACGGGAGTAGGGCACGGTACCGATAAAGCCTTGATTGCAGGACTTCTTGGAATGCAGCCCGACGATACCCGCATTCCGGATAGTTTTGATTTGGCAACGAAAGAGGGCTTGTCTTTTACCTTTGCCAATCAAACGGTAAAGGATGCGCATCCCAACACTGCAATTTTGAAATTGACCGGAAACAGTGGCAAAACCATTGAAATACAGGCAGCTTCCATTGGCGGTGGCCGAATCATGGTTCACAAACTGGATGGGATTGATGTTAATTTTTCCGGAGAGAAACCCACACTTGTTGTCCATAATATAGATATGCCGGGTCATGTAGCCAAAATAGCCTCTCTCCTTTACGGAAAACAGATTAATATTGCAACCATGCAATTATATCGCGGAAAAAGAGGCGGTGACGCAGTGATGGTAATGGTTTTGGACCAGTCTATTACAAACGAAGAATTGCGCTGGATTGAAGAACAGCAGGGTATCACCAAGGTAACTTATATTGATATGGGAGGATGCGAGAATGTTTGAGTCCTTACAAGCCATACTTGAGATTTGTGAAAAGAAACAAAAGCCTTTCTGGGAAGTTGTTCTGGAAGATGATATGGAAGAAAGAATGGTTTCCAGGCAGGAGAGTATCCGGAAAATGAATGATACATGGGATGCCATGCTTGATGCAGCCGGAAACTATGACAAAAATTTACGCTCCCAAAGCGGACTGGTAGGCGGCGATGGCGGTAAAATGGATGATTATTTGAAAATGGGAAATTCACTGTGCGGTGATTTTGTAATAAAAGTTATGGCAGGTGCCCTTCAAATGGGAGAATCCAATGCCTGCATGAAACGAATCGTTGCAGCTCCCACAGCCGGTGCATGTGGGGTTCTTCCCGCTGTTTTAGTCCCTTATTTTTATGAAAAACGTGGAACCAGGGAAACTATTATTGAGGCATTATATGTTGCCGCAGGAATCGGCCAGGTGATTGCCCATAGAGCTTCTATCAGTGGTGCTGCGGGCGGTTGTCAGGCAGAAATCGGTTCGGCTTCTTCCATGGCGGCAGGAGCACTGGTTCACTTGCAGGGCGGTGACAGCAATCAAATTGTGCATGCGAGTGCAATGGCCCTGAAAAATCTTCTTGGACTTGTCTGCGACCCGGTTGCCGGACTTGTGGAGGTGCCTTGCGTAAAAAGAAACGTTATCGGTGCAACAAACGCCCTTTCCAGTGCAGATATGGCTATGGCGGGAATTAAAAGCCGTATTTCTCCGGACCAGGTAATTGATGCCATGGGTGAAATCGGTGATAAAATGCACGGTTCCTTAAAAGAAACCGCCATGGGTGGTTTAGCCGCCACACAAGATGGCTTGGAAATAACTTCTAAAATGCGTTTTTAGCGGAAAAATACTGGTATTTTCCTATCAATTTTTATATAATAAATTATATACTTCAGAAGAAAGCGGGGGCTTACTATGAATACAGTTATTACAATTGGAAGACAGTTTGGTTCTGCAGGCCGTGAAATCGGTGAAAAGGTAGCAGAACATTTTGGCATTAAGTGTTATGACAAAGAACTTTTAACAAGATCCGCAAAAGAAAGCGGTTTTTGTGAAGAAATG
>CAYRLN010000322.1:0-1851 GCA_964425065.1 uncultured Lachnospiraceae bacterium
GTGGATTTTCCGAGCCGAACATTGCCTCAGCCAGTGCTTTGCTAAGCTCCGTCTTGCCGACTCCGGTAGGTCCGAGAAACAGGAAAGAACCGATAGGTCTGTTGGGATCTTTTAATCCAACCCTTCCTCTTCTCATCGCCCTTGCAACCGCTTTTACGGCCTCCTCCTGGCCGATTACTCTTTTATGCAAAACAGACTCCAGTTTCAGCAATCTCTCGCTTTCTCTTTCTGCCAGTTTTTTCACCGGAATCTTTGTCCACATAGCCACTACCTCGGCAATTTCATTTTCGCCGATGGTGTACTCCTTTTGGGCCCGGTTCTGTGCATCCCGCTTTTTCAGGCGCTCCAGTTTTTTATAAACCTCATCCTGTTCTCTCTTAAATGCACCCGCCTGTTCAAAATCTTCCATGCGCATGTAACGCTCGATTTGTTTATCCAATTCCTGTATCCGGCCAAGCATTTCCTTCTGTTTTTCCGATACCTGCATGGTACTTAAGCGAACCGCTGCCGCCGCCTCATCAATGAGATCAATAGCCTTGTCAGGCAAATTTCTGTCATTGATATAGCGTGCGGAGAGTTTTACCGCCGCCACAATAGCCTCCGGTAGTATTTTCACCTGATGATGCTTTTCATAGCCGGAAGCGATTCCTTCCAAAATGCGGATGGCTTCCTCTTCGGTAGGTTCCTCCACGTTCACCGGCTGGAACCGGCGCTCAAGCGCTGCGTCCTTTTCCACGTACTTGCGGTATTCGGTTATGGTCGTCGCCCCGATTAATTGGATTTCCCCTCTGGCAAGAGAAGGTTTTAAAATATTCGATGCATCGATGGCGCCCTCCGCCCCGCCTGCCCCGATAATGGTGTGCAGTTCATCCAAAAACAGAATAATATTCCCGTCTTCGATTACTTCCTTAATTACTTTTTTGATGCGTTCCTCAAATTCTCCGCGATATTTACTTCCGGCAACCATTCCGGACAAATCCAAGGTCAGGACCCTCTTGTCTTTTACCGTGAAAGGAACCTCGCCATTTGCAATGCGAAGTGCCAACCCTTCCACTACCGCCGTTTTTCCCACGCCGGGTTCTCCTATCAGGCAGGGATTATTTTTCCCCCGTCTGCTTAAAATCTGGATTACTCTGGCAATCTCCTCTTCCCTGCCAATTACCGGATCCAGTTTTCCTTCTCTGGCAAGGGCAGTCAGGTCACGGCTGTATTGTGCCAAGGTGGAAGGTGCTTTTTTCGCCCCTTTATTTTTTGCCAAATCCTCCTTATACAGGCCACCGTCTTCGCCAATGGCAATCAACATATCAATGTAAATTTTCTGAGTGGAAACGCCAAGGGTATTTAAGAGACGCACTGCCACGTTTTCCCCTTCACGAATCATCCCCATCAATATGTGTTCCGTTCCAATTTTCGTGGCACCAAAGCGTTTTGCCAAACTGTCCGCTTCTTCCAGTATCCTGATTGCTCTGGGTGAATAGTTCTCTTTGTCCTTAATCAGTATGGGACTCTCCACCGCAATCAGTTCTTGAATCAAGTCAAGGACCTGGTCTTCGCTGACGCCATTATCCATCAGTACTTTGGCTGCAACCCCGGTCTTTTCCCGGAGCAATCCCACCAAAATATGTTCCGTTCCCACATATCCCTGACGCAATTTTTTTGATATCCGCTCTGCCAAAAGCAATGCCGCCTTTGCTTTGTCTGTATATTCCAAACGCATTAACAGATTCCTCCATACTCCTCATATATTTCATCAATTAAAGCATGCATGTCAGACGGACCCTGTTGGTACTGCCTCAGTTGGAATGGACACCGACATGCCCTCACTCGACATAAGTCTGGAGTTCCCGGCAG
>CAYRLN010000322.1:1861-2642 GCA_964425065.1 uncultured Lachnospiraceae bacterium
TAAAGCATGCACTTCTTCCCTGGAAATATTCTTACAGGTACTTTTTGCCAGAATAACATAAAGTTCTCTTCGAAGTTCTTCCACGGCCCGGATTTTGTCTATGTCAAGTGCCACTACCGCACCTTTTCTCCGGTCGACCTTCACATATCCTTCCTGCCTTAGTACAGTATATGCTTTATTTACAGTATGCATATTAATTCCAATATCATCAGCCAACTGTCTGACAGAAGGTAATTGTTCGCCTTCCCGCAATTTCGATGTGGCGATACCCAATATAATCTGGTTTCTAAGCTGAAGGTAGATGGCTTCATCACTATTAAAATCTATTTGAATTATCATCATAGTAAATCCCTCCGTCGCATACTGTTATAGAAATCATAACACACATAGAATTTCCGTCAAGAATTTCCACGGAGATTTATTAGAAATTTAATATATATGAAACAGAAAAAAACTGCCGGAATTTCTTCCGGCAGTTGATAACTTATTCTTCGTCATCGCCATCCCAGTTCAGGAATTCAAACTCGAATTCATCTTCGTCAGCCATGAAGTTTTTGGGTTTCTTGGAACTTTCGTTCAATGCAACCTTGCTCTCCATCTGCTTTGTTTCAATGCTCTTGTTTGTTTCTTTCCGAATCTGTTCTTCTCTTGTCTCTGTCATATCAAATGCAGGGGACAATCCTTCCATGCTCACACCTGTGGTTTTCTGTGCAGAAGCCTCTGATACCGGTCTCTGAGCGGGTGCGCCTGCCGGTCTCTGGGCGGGTGCGCCTGCCGGTCT
>CAYRLN010000323.1:0-2637 GCA_964425065.1 uncultured Lachnospiraceae bacterium
ACATGTTCTATAATTGTTCTTCGCTCACTTCATTGGATGTAAGTGGATTCAATACGAGGCTATCGCAAAGGCACCGGGTATCGGCAGTAAGACTGCGGAACGGTTGATTTTAGATTTAAAGGACAAGGTATCCCTGGAAGATACTTTCGTTTTAAAAGAAAGGGCTATGTATCAGGGCGGAAAGGGTGCACAGGAACCGGTGGCGGTTGCGGAAGCAATCGAGGCACTTGTTGCACTAGGATACGGACAAACGGAAAGTGCAAAGGCAGTTAAGAGCGTGCAAGGCAGAGATGATATGGATGCAGGAGAATTGCTCAAAAATGCACTTAAAAATATGTTTTAGGAAAAGTGGAGGCTTAAATGGCAAGAACCATTGAGACAAACTTAACAGAAGAGGATATTAAAATAGAAGGTTCCTTAAGACCGCAGCTTTTAAAGGATTATATCGGACAGGAAAAGATAAAGGAAATCCTTCGCATTTACATAGATGCGGCAAAGCAGAGGGGCGAGGCCTTGGACCATGCGTTGTTTTACGGACCGCCCGGTCTTGGAAAAACGACTCTGGCAGGAATCATTGCAAATGAGATGGGTGTAAATTTGAAAATCACCAGCGGACCGGCTATTGAAAAGCCCGGCGAGATGGCGGCAGTCCTTAACAATCTTCAGGAGGGAGATATCCTGTTTGTAGATGAGATACATAGATTAAACAGACAGGTAGAGGAAGTGCTTTATCCGGCAATGGAAGACTTTGCCATTGACATTATGATTGGAAAAGGTTCTTCTGCCAGATCCGTGAGACTGGATTTGCCCCATTTTACCCTGGTTGGCGCAACGACGAGAGCAGGCATGTTAACGGCTCCGCTCAGAGACCGTTTTGGAATGATTCACAGGCTGGAGTTTTACAGCCTGAAAGAATTGCAACTTATTATTCTTCATTCCGCCAGAGTTCTCGGCGTGGAAGTAGAACCGGCAGGAGCGTTGGAAATGGCGAGAAGAAGCCGTGGAACGCCAAGACTTGCAAATCGTATTTTAAAACGGGTGCGGGATTTTGCACAGGTACGATATGATGGTGTAATTACGGAAGAAGTGGCGAGAACTGCGCTTGATTTAATGGATGTAGATAAATTGGGATTAGACCATATTGACAGAAATATTTTAGAGACGATGATTCATAAGTTTTCCGGTGGTCCGGTAGGACTTGAAACACTTGCGGCTGCAATTGGGGAGGATTCCGGTACTATTGAGGATGTTTATGAGCCATATCTGATTAAAAACGGATTGATTAACCGGACACCCAGAGGCAGAGTGGTGACAGAATCGGCATATAAGCATTTGGGCTTACCCCAGGTAAGTATTTAGAGCGTTTTAGAAATCAGAAATTGGCTTCGGAATAACCGAAATTGAAAGAAACTCTTGATTGCCAGACGGACATGTTATATAATAAATCTAGTGTTTTGTACCTTATTAACGTGGCATATCTGGTATATGCCCTGTCTGAGAGGATAGAGGAATGACTTCTAAAACAGATACTGAAGTAATTATCGGTGGAAAAATCTTTACACTTAGCGGGTATGAAAGTGAAGAGTACTTACAGAGGGTAGCATCTTATATTAACAATAAGATAGATGAGTACAGCAAATTGGATGGATTTCGCAGACAACCGCTTGATACCCAGAATGTGCTTTTGCAACTTAATATTGCAGATGATTATTTCAAGGCAAAACGCCAGATTACCATGCTGGAAGAGGATATTCAGGCGAAAGAAAAGGAATTATATGATCTTAAGCATGAATTGATTGCATCACAAATCAAACTGGAAAACACGGAAAAAAATGTAAAAGAGATGCAATTGGAATTAAACGAGAATGCTAAGAAAATCGTCCGGCTGGAAACGGAATTAAAAGAACATAAACGTTAAATGGGACGCTGCCTTTTTAGGCGGCGTTTTTCACTATTAAGAGGTTCGAAAGGGTACTGTTATGGGAAAAGTGGAATTGCTTGCTCCTGCAGGGAATTACGAAAGTTTTCTGGGAGCCATTCACGCCGGAGCAGATGCGGTTTATCTGGGCGGCGATAAGTTTGGTGCAAGAGCTTTTGCGGAAAATTTTACAGAAGAGAGTCTTTGTCAGGCAATTAAATATGCGCATCTTTTTAACAGAAAGGTTTATCTTACTTTAAATACGCTTATTAAAGAGAAAGAATTCAGTGAACTGTATTCTTATATTAAACCATTTTATGAAGCGGGTCTGGATGGAATCATTGTTCAGGACATGGGTGTGTTTTCCTATGTACGGCGTATGTTTCCGCACTTGCCATTGCATGTAAGTACACAGATGACGGTTACCGGTGTCCGTGGTGCAAGAATGTTAAAAAATGAAGGGGCAGTCCGTATCGTACCTGCCAGAGAGTTGTCTTTGACGGAAATTAAAGAGATGAAGGAAGCTACCGGGCTGGAGATGGAAACCTTCATTCATGGTGCAATGTGTTACTGTTATTCCGGACAATGCCTCTTTAGCAGTCTGCTTGGTGGCAGAAGCGGAAATCGTGGGAAATGTGCCCAGCCCTGCAGGTTGCCTTATGATGTTTTAAGGGAAGGAAAACCGGTTTCAGAGGAAATCAGCAGTTATCCCTTAAGTT
>CAYRLN010000324.1:0-2636 GCA_964425065.1 uncultured Lachnospiraceae bacterium
CCTCCGCGTCCTCATGGTTACCCAGTATGTTTTTGGCAATCGAGGTACAGTAGTTCCCGTACTTATCAGCGGTTGCGGGGATTGCCTGCTCGTCCCTATCCCAGTATAACTGGACTATCTTTGCATCATCCATCAGCGTTCACCTCACTTTCAATTTTGCCTTTTCACCTATATACACCACTTTTGAACTCAAATCTTACACATTTTTTGAAAAAATTTTCTATCTTATAATACCATACTGTCGGACTTTTGGGCATGAAAAGATGCCGAAGTTGCCTTCGGCTCTTTTCGGTGCTATTCCCCATTAAACCTTGGTCGGTATCAGTCCCTTGGTATCCAGTTGTAACTCTCTGCCTTGTAGCTTTTCATATGTCAGCAGTTCCGATGTGCGACTACTGATGTAGGCATACAGTTCCTCGATTTGCTGTTTGACGGACAGGTCTTTATTCTTCTCCTGCCACCAGAACAGCATCAAGTTAAGGTCAAGATACTTCGTAGCGGGTAGGTTTTCACTGTCCTCCGGCCAGTATTTTGACAGGTTACTATGTAATGAGTTAATGCGGGACAGATTGTATGTGCCATTGAAATGTACTTTTGAGTTGACTTTTACGTGGTGCAGGTTTCGTTCCTCTGCAAACCAAACATAAGCATTGCTTCCATCTGTCACCATGATGGCATCGGACTCAAACCTGTCATCAAAGTGTTCGATAACATGCTTGCGTGCTATACTTCCTACACATACCGGCTTAGCAAAGATATTGCCGCTCCTGTCCTTGCCCGTGAGGATACATACGCTATCCTTTTGAGTTCCTTCCAGAAAGCTGTCGCCATGTAACAGCATTTCCAGTCTTTTGGGATCTGCTTGTAGTTCTTCCCATAAACCTGCTTTCTGTAAGTACTCGATTTTCTCTCCAATGCTGCGATGATGACGAGGCATACGTCCCAAATGATAGATGAAGAAGCGAGGGTCTCTCTTGCCCTTGAACGATAGGTGTACTGAATACTCGTCACATTCTGCAATGTCTACAAAACGGTCTTGGTCAATGAACATTTCAGACAGCATTGTCAGAACCTTGTTCTTGTTATACCAAGCCGCCTTAACACTCATTCCGATGTTGTCGGCGATTTGAGTTAGGCTGAGGTTCTGTACCATTCCTCTCGGCAATTCCAACCATTGTTCACGGGTCAATCTTGTATGGGTGAACATGGTGTTAGTTGTCGGCATGAAGGTCTTACCACACTCTTTTTCTTTGCACTTATATCTCTGCTTCCCGTCTTTCTTGCCAAACTTAACGACTGATGCACTTCCACAGTGAGGACAGGCGATTACCTTGCTGTCCTCAATCAGTAAACCTTTCACATCCCCTGCATTTGCACGGCTTGACTTTTCGACTTCCAATCTGGACAGAAGTTCCTCCAGTTCTTCGTCGGTTAGGCTGCCCAGATTGCCAAACATCTTGTCTAGCACAGCCATGGTTAAATCTCCCCCTAGTTGGTTGTTCACGTCACCAACGTTTGCCCTTCAACCATGCTTGAGGTGTCGGATAATAGCGTCCCTGTGCTTGTTCAACCCTTTCTGCTGAAGCTGTGTTGCCTTTTGGTACAGACGGGAAGCCTCTTTAATCTTCTCCTCTGCCTCATCGAAATCATCCATGACCTTGAGTATCAGTTCCTCGTTGTCTGCCGGCTTCTCGTTGTAGGCTGGCTCGGCAAGGGATGCCTTCAAGTAGTCATTTGCCGCTTGCACATCATGTAGTGCCAATGCTTTGGCAATGATGATACCCATTAAACCTTGATGGATGTTAGGATTAAGAGCTTCCTTATTTCTAACTACCCGCTTGATTTCCGTCCACTCTGCATCAGCAATGATTTCTACTCCAAGACGTTTGGCGTACACTCTGGTTTCTCTAGTAACAGCATTATTCGTAATGACCACAGGAACACCTTTACCAGAATTCTCCTCGTAGTAATGTGCGCCAGCAAAAACCTCTTGAATAGGGTGCTTGCTCAGAGTATTGTTGAAATACTTGCACTGAATATAAAACTTGTATTCAGTGCTTTGAATATTCATCGTAGCTACGATGTCGATACCGCCATCGTTCCTTCCGGTCTTGTTGGCTTTGAAACCAAGCTTCTTGAGTAAATCAACAGTCGTGTTTTCAAAGTCAGGACCTGTCTTGCAACCATTAAAGATGATGTACTCGGACATGATGTATGTCCTCCTTTAGAAAGTAGTTACTTCGTTCTTTTGAAGTACACTTCCCATTAGGTAAAAGTATGGCGGTGCAAATAGGTGGCTCAAGAGGGTACTGATGTCTCCAACTTTGGCAACGGGTAGGAGCTGAAAGGAATGATTGTCGATTGGTTTTGAGACGTAGTGACGTGTTTTTGATTTCCTAAAAAATCAATTTTGAAAGTTTGTTACTTCTGCCCAAAATCAAGACCATTAACTTGTCCACTATGCCCAACAAATGAAAAAGCACCCTCTAAAGGTGCCTCGCGATAAATATCCAATATATTTGTATATTATCCACTCCAGATAGTACAGAACCCCAAAAGGAAAGAGGATACCCTAAAAATCGGGTATCCTCTCGGAAATCAGGTATTCAGGACAGGCTTTTGGTGAAATCGACGGA
>CAYRLN010000325.1:0-747 GCA_964425065.1 uncultured Lachnospiraceae bacterium
AGTATGTGGCTGTAATGCAACTGTGACAGTGGAGACTCCTGTTGTTAACGCAAAAGAGGGCCAGACACTGGTTTATATCATTAAAGATAAAGAAGGCAATGTGGTTGCTTCCTGTGACGGCGAAGTGGCAGAGGGCAAGGCACAGCTTGAAATTTCCAATGTAACTTTATGGCACGGCAGAAGGAATCCATACCTTTACACAGCAGAAGTACAGCTTGTGGAAAATGGTGAAGTGGTCGACAACGTAAGTGCACGTTTCGGTTGCCGTACCTTCAAGATTGATCCCGAAAACGGATTTATCTTGAACGGCGAGGAATATCCTCTTAGAGGTGTGTCCCGTCATCAGGACAGATGGGGCTTCGGTAACGCATTACTTCCTGAACACCATGAAGAAGACATTGACCTGATTTGCGAGATGGGAGCAACAACGATCCGTTTGGCACACTATCAGCACGACCAGTATTTCTATGATCTGTGTGATGAAAGAGGTCTTGTAATTTGGGCGGAAATTCCTTACATCTCCAAGCATATGCCCGGCGGCCGGGAGAATACCATTTCCCAGATGAAAGAACTGGTAACCCAGAACTACAATCATCCCAGTATCGTAGTTTGGGGTCTGTCCAACGAAATCAGTATGGCAGGTTCCGATGAAGATTTGATTGACAACCATAATGTTTTGAATGATATGGTTCATGAGATGGATGCTACAAGACTTACAACTATCGCTTGTGTATCTATGTGTGATAT
>CAYRLN010000325.1:757-2636 GCA_964425065.1 uncultured Lachnospiraceae bacterium
GGTTTCTTATAACCACTATTTTGGATGGTACGGCGGTGACACATCCATGAACGGTCCCTGGTTTGACAACTTCCACAAGACATTCCCTAACATCCCTATCGGATGCAGCGAATATGGATGTGAAGCTTTGAACTGGCACACTTCCAGACCTACACAGGGTGACTATACGGAAGAATACCAGGCATACTATCATGAAGAACTGATTAAACAGCTGTTTACAAGAAAGTATATGTGGGCAACTCATGTGTGGAATATGTTCGACTTTGGTGCTGACGCAAGAAACGAAGGCGGCGAAAACGGACAGAACCACAAAGGTTTGGTAACCTTTGACCGTAAGTACAAGAAGGATTCCTTCTATGCTTACAAGGCTTGGCTTTCCGATGATCCTTTCGTACACATCTGTGGTAAACGCTATGTAGACAGAGTGGAAGATGTTACAAAAGTAACTGTTTATTCCAACCAGCCTGAAGTAGAACTGTTTGCAAACGGACAGAGCCTTGGAAAACAGACATGTCCGGAACACTTCTTCTATTTCGAAGTTCCTAATGTAGGAGAGACCATACTGGTTGCAAAGGCCGGTGAGTGCACGGATGAAAGTAAGATTTGCAAGGTTGAAGAATTCAACGACGCTTACAGACTGAAAGAGAAGGGTGCCATCCTGAACTGGTTTGACATCACTGAGCCCGAAGGATACTTCTCTCTGAATGATACCATGGGTAGCATTATGAAGAGTGAAGGCGGACGTGCAATTCTCATGGGACTGATGTCTCATATGATGTCCGGTATGAGTGACGGAAAAGTGGCAGGCTTTGATATGAATGACGGTATGGTGAAGATGATGGAAGGTTTCACCTTAATCCGTATGGCAAACCTGATGGGAACAGCAGGGGTAACCGTTACCAAAGAGCAGTTGCTTGCACTGAACGCACAACTGAATCAAATTAAAAAGAACTAAAATTAACTAATTACGGTGTCCGTCCGTGGGAGAAGAGTTCCATATACTCCTTGGGCGAGACACCGTATTCTTTTTTGAAGGCGCGGTAAAAGACGGAGTAATCCTGAAAGCCGCACATAAGATAGGCGCTGGTGATTTCCGTGTTACTCTTCATGATGTCCAGACAAAGGGCAAGACGTTTTTTAGTGATGTATTGATGTACGGACAGGCCTAAGTTTTCTTTGAAAACATGGGCGATGTGATATTTGCTCACGTAAAATTCTTCTGCCAGTTTGTCCAAGGTAAGGTCTTCCTCCAGATGCGCTTCGATGTAGCCGATAATGTCCTGGTAAAGATTCTGTTTTTTTCTTGGGGCAGTAGGATGGTTCATTTCGTAGATACTGCGATTTAAATGAAGGACAAGGTCATTTACGCACAGGGAAATCTGGGCGGACTTTGCAAATCTTGCAGAATGAATCTCCTCCAAAAGGCGGATGACTTTTGCCTGCAGGGCATGAAAGGATATTTTATCGTAATGGTAGACGTAATTACCGGTGACAGTAACATGTTGCATCAGATAACCGTAGTCGGCAGACTCTGCCATAAGGCGGCTGCAATATTCCCGGCTGATCCAAAAGACAAAGCGGCGGTAGGGAATATCATCACCTAAGATTTCGGCATGATGCTGCACATGAGGCGGAATGAGAACCACATCGCCTGTTTTGAGGGGATAAATGTCTCCTGCAATGTGAAGATTCACCTGACCTTCCAGAAAGAAATAAAATTCGTAATAATTGTGTGTGTGGCTTTTTACACCACTTACGGGGCGGTCATTGTAATAATAAAGCTCAAAGTCTTTTGAGAGCATGTATTGTCTATGGCTAAAGGGTGTGCGAAGGTTGCTTTTCATGGGTGTTCCTTTCCGGGGAAAACACAGGGAAAGAC
>CAYRLN010000326.1:0-2622 GCA_964425065.1 uncultured Lachnospiraceae bacterium
ATGCTGATATTGACCCACACCGATGGATTTGGGATCAATCTTCACCAATTCTGCCAAGGGATCCTGCAAACGTCTTGCAATGTAAGCCGCACTTCTCTGCCCTACATCAAAATTAGGGAACTCTTCTGTGGCCAGCTTACTTGCAGAATATACGGAAGCACCGGCTTCATTTACAATCACGTACTGCACAGGTGTATCTAACTCCTTAATCAGTTCCACAATAACCTGCTCTGATTCTCTGGATGCCGTTCCGTTACCCACGGAAATCAAAGAAACATTATATTTTTTTATCAGGCGTTTCAGTTCCACCTTTGCTTCTGCAACTTTATTCTGGGGTGCAGTCGGATAGATCACTTTTGTATCCAGTACTTTTCCTGTGGAATCAACCACCGCCAGTTTACAACCGGTACGGAACGCAGGGTCCCAACCAAGGACTACTTTTCCGGCAATAGGAGGCTGCATTAAAAGCTGCTCTAAATTTTTGCCAAAGACACTGATTGCACCGTCCTCTGCCTTCTCTGTCAAATCACTTCTGATTTCTCTCTCGATGGCAGGAGCAATCAATCTGTCATAACTGTCACGCACTGTTTCCTGCAAAACAGGAGTGGTAATAGGGTTGTCATTAGTAATAACTTTCTTCTCTAAATAGGTATAAATTCTTTCGACAGGAGCATTGACTTTAACGGTCAACACTTTTTCATTTTCACCACGGTTCAAAGCAAGAACCCTGTGTCCTGCTGTTTTCTTTAACGGCTCTTCGTAGTTGTAATACATTTCATATACGCTCTCTGCCTTTTCATCTTTTGCAGTAGAGGAAATGCTACCTTCTTCCATGGTGATATTTCTGATATAGATACGGTAATCCGCCTCATCAGAAACCGCTTCAGCAATAATATCTTTTGCCCCCTGAATGGCTTCCGCAACGGTTTTTACCTGCTTGTCCGCCTCTACCGAATCATCGGTCACATATTTTGCAGCTTCTTCTTCAACAGGCACTGTTGCATCCTGCGCCAAAATAAACTGCGCCAGTCCATCCAGTCCTTTTTCCTTTGCCACACTTGCTCTGGTTTTTCTTTTAGGACGGTAAGGCCGATACAAATCTTCCACTACAACCAGGGTCTCTGCCGCCAGAATCCTTGCCTTTAGTTCCTCCGTCAATTTACCCTGTTCTTCGATACTGCCCAGTACCTGCTCTTTCTTTTCTTCCAAGTTTCGCAGGTAATTTAGTCTCTCATATAAATTACGCAACTGCTCGTCGTTTAAAGAGCCGGTTGCCTCTTTACGATAACGGGAAATGAAGGGAATGGTATTTCCCTCATCAATTAGTTTCACGGCAGCTTCCACCTGCCATTTCTGCACCTGCAGCTCTTCGGTAATCTTCTTAATGATGTCCATATTATTTCAATCCTCCAAGGCTTCTGCCTTTGTTTTCTTAACAGTATTATTATACTGAAATTTGAGAGGCGTTTCAAGGGTATTTGAGTGGTTAGACAATACCAAATTCGCGGTACAGTTGCTCTCTATATTCTATGTTTTTCACAACTTCCTGCATTTCTTTTTCACGCCCCAACGCAAATAATTTTTCAATTAAAGAAGCCATCCTCTCTTCTCCGCGTTTTTCTCCACGTTTTTCTCCACGTTTTTCTCCTCTTCTTTCTCCTCTTTTTTCATATTTATCTATCAACTCACACATAGTAATCTCTCCCTTTTCTTTTTCTTCCCGCAACATTTTGGGAATCATTTCCTGATACCTGTTATCCTTTGATATGGCAGCCAACATTAAAAGCAGTGCTTCTACATGCACTATTTTCTGTTTGGTCGGTATATAATTTGCACCTTCTGCCAAATAGTCAACCACAATGCGCATATCGCTATGAAACCTCTCTCTCACTGTCTTTGACAAGTTTCTCATTTCAAACACATGTAGTCGAATATTGTCCACGTAGAGTTTTGCTTTTTCGGGCATTTCGTCGCCAAATAACTGAAACAGTTTTCGCGGCTGTTTCCATGTCCCCCCTCCCCAGTAAAGGACAATACTGATAACCGGATATACTTCTTTTGCCTCATACATCTGCCTGTATATCGCCCCATCATACCCGATTTTTCTCAGTACAGTCTTCCGTTTGGCTTTCATCTCATTTTCAATACTGTACTGCATTTCAGTCTTTCCATCATGCATCACATATTTGCTCACATCTTGAAATAGATTTTTTACTTTTCCCGCTTCTCCCATATACAAATTTTCCGTAGGTGCGGCCTTGAGTTCCTCTGCGTCAACCATTTGCTCTCCCTGATAGAGCAACGCATTGATAATGTCTGCAAATACATCCGGAAAATATTCCAGATTTTTCTGCACTAAATCTTTTTGTCCCATTTATTCTTCCTTTCTGTCTCTATGCAGGAAGAATTTACTCCCTGCCAATTTAAGGGATTTAAGCAAGGATTTGAAACTTTAGAACGGTCGAACGACCTTGAAATGAAATAAAGAATACGAAATTCATTGCTTATTAATAAAGTATCATGCCACCAATTTCATGTCAATATAGAATTCTTTTTTTAACCAAATTACATATATTAATTATTTCCCATTACTTCACAACACTTTTCCCTGCCAAGCATTAA
>CAYRLN010000327.1:0-2615 GCA_964425065.1 uncultured Lachnospiraceae bacterium
ATAAGCAGTTTTGCGCCACACTGCACAATCTGCTCAAGAAGGGGAAGAATTTCCTGAATATTGGAAATCTTTTTGTCTGTAATCAGGATATAGGGATTATCCAAAGTTGCTTCCATTTTATCCATATCGGTAGCCATGTAAGCAGAAATATAACCTCTGTCAAACTGCATACCTTCTACAAGATCCAGTTCTGTCATCATAGTTTTGGACTCTTCGATTGTGATAACACCGTCTCCGGAAACTTTTTCCATAGCATCTGCAACAAGCTGGCCAACCTCTTCATCACCTGCGGAAATGGCAGCTACTCTTGCAATATGTTCTTTTCCGTTTACTTTGGAACTCATCTGTGCAATTGCTTCCACTGCACAGTCAGTTGCTTTCTTCATACCTTTTCTCAGGATGATGGGATTTGCGCCTGCTGCCAGGTTTCTCATACCTGCATTAATCATTGCCTGAGCAAGAACAGTAGCGGTAGTTGTACCGTCACCTGCTACGTCGTTTGTCTTTGTTGCAACTTCTTTTACAAGCTGTGCGCCCATGTTTTCAAATGCATTTTCAAGTTCAATTTCTTTTGCGATAGTTACACCATCGTTTGTGATAAGGGGAGCACCAAAGGATTTATCCAAAACTACGTTTCTTCCTTTGGGTCCAAGTGTTACTCTTACTGTGTCTGCGAGCTGATTCACACCGGCTTCCAATGCCGCACGTGCTTCAGCGCCATATTTAATCTCTTTTGCCATAATTTCTGCCTCCAAATTTATTGATATTGTTGTTAAATTGCGTAGTGCCCATTCATAAGCCGTCTGCTTCGCATCCGCCTTATTTCATGGAGGACTTTCGTCCTATAGAATGACATTTGTTCAAACTGCTCCGTGAGTAAACTCCCTCGCCGTTTTCCAAATGCCATTCTGCACTACTCAATGATAGCCAATATGTCGCTCTGTCTTACGATGATATACTCTTCGTCGTCCAACTTCACTTCTGTTCCGGAATACTTGGAGTAAATAACTTCATCTCCAACCTTTACTTCCATTTTAATTTCTTTACCGTCCACAACTCCGCCGGGACCTACTGCCACAACTTCAGCCTGCTGGGGTTTCTCTTTATTCTGTCCGGGAAGAACAATACCGGACTTTGTGGTCTCTTCCGCCACCAACTGTTTCAATACGACTCTGTCGCCTAATGGTGTCAATTTCATAATCATTACCTCCTAAAATCCTTATATTATGTAGCAAAATAAACCTGCTACCGATTTTCAACACAGTTCATTCTCTCACTTTTATGTAAAAGCGTCAATTCCATTTTTGAAAAGATTTTGGAAAGATTTTCTAAAATAATTCTTGCCCATATACTAATCTATTTCTCATTCATCTGAAAAATTCCCTTTTATAAAGAAAGCGGCGTGAACCTGCCACGCCGCCTCATTTTTCCTTATCAATTACCGCTTCCTCAGACAGAGCAACCAATCCCTCTCCCGGATTAGCATTTAATCTCCAAATAACCGAGCAATTTACTCATATCATATTCTTCCATTACACCAAGATTGGAATCGAAGAATTTTCCATCATAGTGGACCAGATAGTGACAGAAGCGTCCCATCTTTTCCATCATGATACAGCACTTCGGAAGCACTGCGGGCTGTCCTTCTGTGTAGACAATAATGTCGCTGTGGTCAATGCCGTAATAATTCAAAGCGGAAATCACACGGCCCATAGTTGCCTGCCACTCTCTGCAATCCATTACACTGATAACTTCAGCGATGGTAACGCCTGCAAGCATAGCCACACAAGTCTGTCCGCAAAGTCCGTCTTCCGGCTGGATAATAACAGACATACTGTCAATCTTACGGATAGGTTTCTCGAAACTGTAAGGACTGTTCTGGTCCATCTTAATCAAACTTCCGTTTACATGAAGAAGAATCTTGTGTTTCTTGTCCATATCCACCTGGATTGCGTCTTCATCTTCCACATGAATTTCATAATTGCCTTTTTCCTTCGGCAACAATTCGCACTCGATAATCTTGTTATCCAGTACCATGTCTGCTTTTATTACTTCTCTCTGTTTGCAAACTTCCCATACGTTAAAGGGAATCTGAATCATGTAACCTTTTTCTCTTTTTTCAATTTTGCCATCAAAAAAATATCTCATTGCTTACCCTCCAAAATAGAAATGTAACCGCTTTCATGTTTTGATTGTAACAAATTCTCGAGTGCTTGCAAACTATTTTTTTCGCATTTTTGGCAAAGTATCTAAAAAAAAACATGCTGACAAAAAAGTATCAATCTTTGTGCTCTATTTACCCTTTCTTCACCTGTGAAGGGGATACTCCGTATCTCTTTTTAAACAGTTTACTAAAATGGTACGCATCGTCATATCCCACTTCCGCGGCTACCTCCTGGATACTGCCGTTCCATCCCTGCTCCAAAAGCTCCTTGGCTTTTTCCAGCCGGATATTAATCAGATGTCTGATAGGCGCATCTCCCGTCTCAGACTTGAATATCTTCGATATATAGAAAGGACTTAAATACATATTTTCTGCAATCTGGTCCAAAGATATCTTCTCTGCATAGTGGTCTTCAAAATAATTGACAATCTGTTCCACTACATACTTCTTA
>CAYRLN010000328.1:0-2614 GCA_964425065.1 uncultured Lachnospiraceae bacterium
AGTATTTCGACTGCGGTTTTGGTACTCGCAATGGTTGGCATTTCTCTCTTATTTGGATATGCCCACAGAACCAATGATGACGTTTTTCTCAGAAGTATTGCATCGGGAAATTATACAGGAACACCGGATGCACATTTAATTTATATTTTATACCCGCTGGGATTGATTTTGAAAGCGTTATACAGTGTGGCAGGCAATGTTTCCTGGTACGATTTGTTTGTGATAGCCCTTCATTATTTTTGCTGGTGGGCTTTGCTTGTCCGTATCGCGGCAAAGTTTGAGAGAAAATGGCATAAGGTGGCTGCAATCTTTATCGGCTTTTTGGCACTCATTATTTTGGATTTGCCCAATGTGGTATTAAATCAGTATACTGCTTTGGCAGGTGTGTGTGCGGCGACGGCAGTACTGTGGATGACATTGTTGGATGCCGGAAAAAAAGAGGGCATCGGAATTCAGATTTTTGTGATTACCGCGTTGATGATAATAACGCTGTGGTTGCGCAAAGAAGTGTTTTTTATGGCGTTACCCATAGGTGGATGTATCCTGCTGTATCAGTGGTTGTCACATGGGAAAGAAAAGGAATTCAAAACGGAATGGCTTCGGACGCATGCTGTATTAGTGGGAGTGATTGCCGTAATAGGAACCGCCAGTTTAATCGTGGATTACATGGCATACACCGACGACGAGTGGAAGAAGTTCAAAGAATATAATGAAGCGAGAACAGAGATCTTTGACTATTATGGCCTGGCACCATATGATTTGAATCTGGCGGCATATGAGGAAGAGGGAATTGGCATTGCTGAGTATGAAGTGGTTAATTCCATGAGTCTGGCGTTGATTCCGGAAGCAGATGCCGCAAAATTGGACAGACTGGCAGAACTGGCGAAACAAAACAAAGAAGAAGCAGAGCAATATTACAATGTGTATCGCCAGACGATGTACGCGGTATGCGATGTGCTGTTCTACAACGAAGTGCAACCTATGGGAATTGTTTTAACGTTTGCAAGTGCGGTGCTTTTGACAATTCTTCTCATGCGCAGGTGCAAGGCAGGAGTAGTAGCGATGCTTGCGGCACTCGCCTATGAGGCCGTTTTTGTGGGATACTTTGTATGGAAAAACAGATTCCCGGAAAGAGTGTCCTTTGGCTTATTTTGTATGTTATTGTTTTTGTTTGTGGGAATCATGCTGATGGAACTTCGGCTCTCAAAAGAAGAAAAGCCTAAAAAAGATTATTTTTGGCGTATTGTACCGCTATCCGTAGTAGCGTTTGTATTAGTGAATGTAGTAGCGTACCAGTATCAAAACACAACAAAACAAGTAGAAGAATATAAGCTGGGCATTGACCAGTGGCAACAGATACAAAACTACGTGGATGCGCATCCGGACAATGTATATTTGATAAAATCCAATATTGCCGGAGTGTCCGGAGACGCAATGCATTT
Source organism: uncultured Lachnospiraceae bacterium (assembly GCA_964425065.1). Classification (GTDB taxonomy): domain Bacteria; phylum Bacillota; class Clostridia; order Lachnospirales; family Lachnospiraceae; genus Acetatifactor. The sequence continues at coordinate 1,443 of CAYRLN010000328.1, forward strand.
AAGGAACACGAAGGAACCGGTAAATATCCTGTTGCTTGGCACCTGGCTTTTAGAGAGCCCCCATTATACTCTGCGAAGTGAACGTCTGGGGCTGGACGTGATCGGAGAGGATTATGTAAAAAAGGACAATATCTATGTGATGCAATCAGGGGACGAAGCCATAAGCTGGCTGACGGATTATTATGCAGGCTGTGGTTCTGAGGCGCAAGCGGTCGAAGTAGATGTTATCGAAACAAAGGCAGGCCCTGTTTCTGTGGTAGAAATGAGAATTGCCACTGAATAAGGAGAATGGAAGAAAAGGAGGTATTTGGTTGGCGGATTCGAATATAACGAAAAAAGCATTGGCGGCGGCCTTAAAGCAATTGATGGAGGAGAAGCCTTTTGAAAAGATAAATGTCGGGGATATTTGTGAAAGATGCGAGATGAACCGTAAGAGTTTTTACTATCATTTTAAGGATAAATATGATTTGGTAAATTGGATTTTTGATACGGAAATTATCAGCTTGGTTCAAGAGGATGTATATGGGAATATATGGGATGCAATGCTGAAATTGAGTCGTTATTTTTATGACAACCGCAACTTTTACCGGAAGGCATTGTGTATTTCCGGACAAAATTCTTTCTCGGAACATTTCCATAGCTTGCTGTGCCCTATGATTATGACCAGACTTTGCGATATCCAGAGTGAAAAAGAGGTAAAGGAATTTCAGGTGAATTTTATAACAGATGCGATTATGATGGCATTCCAAAGATGGATAGTCTATAACGGTTCCATCACACCGGAGGAATTTGTAGAGCAAATTAAACTCAGTATAAAATACATTGCAATAAGATATCGAGACGAAGAATAGAGAAGAAGCCAAAAGCCCACCTGAAAACGGTGGGCTTTTTTGTTAAGGCAAGGATGCAGGTGCAAGGGGGGTGAGTAAAATTATATAAAAGGAATTTTATAAGCAGTATTTAGGTAAAAGGTATGAGTTGATTATCAGGCCGGCATACGAATTTGTTATGACAGGAGGAATAGATACAATGGAAGCATACAAGCAGGAGTTTATTGAGTTTATGGTTGACAGTGATGTGTTAAAATTTGGTGATTTTACACTCAAAAGTGGTAGAAAATCCCCGTTTTTTATGAATGCGGGTGCATATGTGACAGGAAGTCAGTTAATGCG
>CAYRLN010000329.1:0-2611 GCA_964425065.1 uncultured Lachnospiraceae bacterium
CACAACAACAATACTGTCTTCGTATTCAAAGGCAGTAATGTTCATTCCAATCTGTTCCAGGCCACCCAAAGGGATTATCTTTAGCTTAGAAACATTCTTATTCTCTTTTTTCTTCAAACGTTTTACCTCCGATTCTTAAAACACCTCGGATGACTATTCTCCGTCCACAAACTCAATATCATCCAGCATGTTTTCAAACACTTCCGCAACCGCCTTAAGTTCCACGTCATCGGAAACGATAGTGAAGACACTTTCCGGCTCTCCATCCGCAGATATGTCCTTCAAAATAAGGGCTTCGCCGTCTCCTTCTTCAAAATCCGTTACCAGAATATAGTTGTAACCGCCAATGCGGGTTTGTTCTAACACAAAAAAATCTACCGGATTATCACCATCCGGGCGGAAAGTAATTTTTTCCATCTTATTTCTCCTTCATACTGCGCATATCCAAATAGCCCTGCAAAATAAATACTGCCGCTATTTTATCTACATGTTCTTTTCTCTCTTCCCTGCGGAGACCTGCCTCAATCATGGCTTTATCTGCTGCAACAGTGGTTAATCTTTCGTCCCACATATGTACAGGTAATCCTGTTCTTCTCTCCAGTTTATCCTTGAACTCCATGGTAAGTTCTACGCGCTCGCCTTCTGTATTATTCATATTTTTCGGCAAACCGAGCACGATTTCTTCCACTCCGTACTCTACAATCAGTTCTTCTATTCTCGCCAGGGTTTGGCGCAACTTATTTTCTTCTTTCCGGCGTATAATCTCTTTTCCCTGCGCAGTAAAAAGTAATTCGTCGCTGATTGCCACGCCCACAGTTTTTGAACCGAAATCCAGTCCCATGATACGCATAAGACCCTTCCTCCGTTATTCCCACTTTTTGGTATGAATGTAATTTGTCAGCAGTTCCTCTACCAGTTCGTCTCTCTCCACCTTCATAATCATGCTTCTGGCATTTTTATGGCTGGTAATGTACGTGGGATCACCGCTCATGATATAACCCACAATCTGATTTACCGGATTATATCCTTTCTCCGTCAAAGCCTCATATACTGTGGACAGCACTACACCCACACCTGTTTCAGGCTCTGTTTCAACTTTAAAATATTGTGTACTTTCGATATTCTTCATGCTGTCTTCCTCATCTAAACTGTAACTCTAATAACCTACCTTTTATCTTACCCTATCTCTTCTAAAAATTCAACTAACAAGCCAACAAAATGTCATCCTTAAGAAATCCCGAAATTTTCTCCCTGCAAATTACATTGGTCAAATCTTCCGTCGTTTCTTTTGCCACTTTTACATACTCTTTTGTGTGGCCGATTTGATACGTCTTGCCGCCTATCTCTTTTTGTTCTTCGTATAAGACATCAACCTCTGTCCCCACGTAAAACTCCCTAAACTCTCTGGACTGTCTCTGCTCCATGGCAAGCAGCACATCGCTTCTTACCGCTTTTATCGGTTCCGGCACCTGATTTTCCATCACGGCTGCACGGGTTCCCTTTCGCACGGAATAACGGAATACATGCATTTCATACAAATTCAACTCGTCCAGATATTGTTCTGTCTCAGCAAACTCCTCCTCCGTTTCTCCGGGGAAGCCCACAATAACATCCGTGGTAATAGCCGGATGTTCATATACTTTTCTAAGATTTTCCACACACTGAAAGTATTCACCGGCAGAATAATGTCTATTCATCCGTTTTAAGGTTTCATCACATCCGCTCTGCAAGGAAAGATGGAAGTGCGGACATACTTTCGGAAGCGCCGCCAATCTTTTTGCCGTGCTTTCCGTGATAATGCGGGGTTCCAACGAGCCCAGACGAATCCGTTCTATTCCGGAAATTTCATGAATCTTCTCCACAAGAGCAATCAGATAGTCCTGCCCCTGATAATGCTCCGTACGGTTTTCCAGGTCAATTCCGTAAGAACTGATGTGAATACCCGTGAGCACAATTTCCTTATATCCCTTCTCAGCCAGTCCCCGGATTTCCTTAAGAATGTCATCCTCTTTTCGGCTGCGGACCCTGCCTCTTGCATAGGGAATAATGCAGTAAGAACAAAATTGATTACAGCCATCCTGAATTTTGATATAGGCCCTTGTGTGCTCCGCCGTCTGCTCCAAGGTCATTTCTTCATATTCATCCGTAGCGTTTATATCTATGACACTCGTGTCATTTAGTGTTTTGTCCAGTTTTTCTTTCTCTCTCTGTTCCAGAAAAGCTTCCAAAATCTCCACCAAATCTTTTTTCCGGTTATTTCCCACTGCCAAGTCTATGGCACTGTCCTTTTCCACATCTTCTTTTCCGGTTTGTACATAGCAACCGACGGCGACAACAATTGCATCCGGATTTTTCTTTTTCGCACGATGCAGCATTTGTCTGCTTTTTCTGTCAGCAATATTGGTAACCGTGCAGGTATTTATAATGTAAATGTCAGCCTCTGTATCAAATGGTACAACGCAAAAGCCTTTTTCTTGTAACTTTTGTTGCATAACGTCCATTTCATAGGCGTTGGTTTTGCATCCCAGGTTGTGTAATGCTACATTTTTCATATTATTCCTCTCGATTTTTGTGTTGTTTTATCATTGACTTTTATCCCTTAACCCATTAA
>CAYRLN010000330.1:0-2606 GCA_964425065.1 uncultured Lachnospiraceae bacterium
ATCGTGATGAAACAGGACAATCTTCGGTTTTGGGACTTTATCCTTGTGGGGAAGGAGCGGGATATGCAGGAGGAATTACTTCTGCGGCTATGGATGGTATAACCATAGCGGAAAAAATTGCAAAAAAATACGCGAAAATGCAGGATTGACGAATGTGTCCCTATAAAGTAGAATAAATAAGATATTATCGCGGTGCTGTGTAAAAGTCCGAAAGAGAGGCATAAATGATGAATTATCGTTTGGCAATGAAAGACAAAAAACGTATTGTAGTAAAAATAGGTTCTTCTTCCCTGCAACATCCCCAGACGGGAGACCTTGACTATATCAAATTGGAGAAGTTAGTTCGTGAACTGTGTAATTTACGCAATCAGGGAAAAGACGTTATCCTTGTTACTTCCGGAGCGATTGCGGTAGGAAAAAAAGCAGTCAGCGGTGTGAAAAAAAATTTGGCGGAAGAAAATCCCATGGCGTACAAACAGGCCTGTGCCGCTGTCGGGCAGGCAAAATTGATGATGACTTACCAGAAGATTTTCGCGGAGTACAATCAGATTGTGGCACAGATTTTGATGACAAAAAACACCATTGTGGAAGACCACAACCGCTTTAATGCCCACAATACATTTTCCCAACTTCTTGATATGGGAATTATTCCGATTGTAAATGAAAATGATACCGTTGCGACCCACGAAATCCATGTGGGAGAAAACGACACTCTGATTGGTGACAATGACACTTTGTCAGCCATTGTTGCGGCCCTTGTAGATGCCGATTTGCTCATTCTGTTGTCGGATATTGACGGACTTTACACCGATGATCCCAGAAAAAATCCCGATGCGAAATTTATTGAAGTGGTGGAAACATTAACCGATGAATATATGAATATGGGAAAAGCAAGCACGGGAAGTAATGTGGGTACCGGGGGCATGAATACAAAAATGAATGCTGCAAAGATATCTACCAACTCCGGTGCGGATATGATTATCGCCAACAGTAAAGATATCGGAATTCTTCATAGATTGGCAGAAGGTGCAAATGAGGGAACATTGTTCATGGCTCAGGAGGATCCTGATTTTAACCTGAAAGAGTTTGTAAATAATTTAAGCAGGTAATTTTGCTTAGACATGTGAGGTATGAGAATGTCAGAGTTGACAATGGAACAAAAAATTGCCCGGATTAATGAATTGTATCATAAGTCCCAGGCAGAAGGATTAAATGAAGAGGAAAAAGCGGAACAGGCGGCACTTAGAAAATCCTATGTGGAGAGTATCCGCGCCAGCTTACGTGGACAACTGAATAATATTGATATTCAGAATGAAGACGGTAGCATTGAAAATCTTGGCGAAAAGTTTGGAAACGGCAAACATTAATGGAAACATATTTAAATGAAACATATTTTGAAAAGAGAACTGTGAGAAAACAGGTTTTAGCCCTGCGGGATTCCTTAAGTGAAAAGGAGAGACAAAGGGGAACCATTTTGGTAACAGAGAAAATATTAGGTCATCAGTGGTATTATGGAGCGGAATATCTGCTCCTTTTTGCCAGTTATGGGAGTGAAATGGATACCGGTCTGATACTGGAGGATGCACTGGAAAAAGGGAAAAAAGTATATTTCCCAAAAGTGGTAGGAAAAGAATTGATTTTTTATCGTGTGTGCTGTGCTAAAGAACTGGAAGAAGGGTATAAAGGAATCCGGGAACCGAAGGGGGACAGCGAAGTTTACGGAGACGTTTTTTTCCCGGAGACAACCCTGATGATAATGCCCGGTGTGGCATTTGACCAAAAACGCAGACGCATCGGTTATGGTGGCGGTTTTTATGACAGATATCTGTCAGATAAGCCTTGGATGCATACCATAGCAATCGGATATCAGTGTCAAATGCTGGAGGAAATTCCGGCCGGTGAGACGGATGTCCGCCCCGGACAGATTATTTGTTTTTGAGATACCGGAAAAGCGACGAAAGGTGGAGCAAATATGTTGGATTTGAATTTGATGGGAGAAAAAGCAGTCCGTGCAAAGTACGAACTTCAAAAACTGACGACAGAGGAAAAAAACAACGCACTTCAACAGGCAGCAAATGCATTGGTTAAAAACGCCCAAAGTATTTTAGACGAAAACGGAAAAGATATTGCGGCCGGAGAGGCAAACGGCATGCATCCCGGTCTTTTGGACAGACTGCGTCTTACGAAGGAGCGCATTGAGGCAATGGCAGAAGGACTTATGCAGATTGCGGAACTTCCCGACCCTATCGGAGAGGTTTTGGAATCCTTTGAGCGCCCCAATGGACTTCATATCAAAAAGCGCCGCGTTCCTCTTGGCGTGATTGGCATTATTTATGAGTCCAGACCCAATGTGACCGCAGACGCCTTCGGCCTTTGTTTCAAAACCGGAAATGCGGTGATTTTAAAGGGCGGCAGCGATGCCATTCATTCCAATTTAGAGATAACAAGAGTACTCAGGAGGGCACTGAAGGAATTCGGTATTACCGAAGATGCGCTTCAGATTATCTCTGATACAGACAGGGCAGTAACTTCTGCCTTTATGAAATTGAATCAGTATGTGGATGTATTGATTCCAAGAGGCGGTGCAGGACTGATCCGTGCGGTAG
>CAYRLN010000331.1:0-2600 GCA_964425065.1 uncultured Lachnospiraceae bacterium
CTATGTGTCCGGAATCCATTTTTTTACATAGCACGCGAATGCCCGCACAGACAGCTGCCTTTGCCAGCTGGATACTCCGGATATCCTCCTGCGTCATAATGGTACTTCCAATAGAGACTCCTTCTTCAAAATACTCATCTGCAAGCAGGCCCGTCTCATCCACTAACCCTGCTTCACACAATTTTGCCAAAAAACTCACCGCATCGGCTCCCCAAACATCCGCATCCAACCGCCCTTCAAAGGCCGGTCCTGCCGCAGTCGCGGTAGCCCATATTTTCTCCGGATTTCCCAGTGCAATTTCCCCATTTGTCCCAAGGTCCAAAAACAGGAATGTTTCCTGCCCCGCTTCCGGTGCCTGGGTTCCATAAGCATATAAACCCGCCAAAATATCTCCGCCCACAAAAGCGGAAATCCCCGGCATAATAAGGGTTTCTACGCCCGCAATGCTTGTCCTGCACTCGCCCAAATATTCCGACGTAAACGGTGCTTTCCCAAGGGTATCCACAGGATAGCCCATAAGCAAATGCACCATAGTTGTATTGGCGGCAATGACCATACCTTGTATCCGGCCTTCTGCGCCGCGAAATTGTTCCATTCCCTGCTCCAGTACGGTAAGCACTTCCCTTTGCATCCCTTCCCCTGCTCCGGGCATCTCTTCTGCCGCCTGTATTCTGGACAAAACATCCAGCCCGTATTTCCGTTGGGGATTTACATAACGGAACGTATCCACCACTTCCCCATTATTCATACGGCGAAGCTGCATTACAATGGTGGTGGTTCCAATATCGGTGGCAACAAGCAGTGCATCTTCATCGGTTTCCGGCAGGAATATGTATTGTTTTTTGCTGCTGCCGTCCCCATTATGATTTGCAAAAGCATGAAAACTGCTTACCACCTGTAAATTACCTTTTGTCTCTGCACCTCTGCCACATCCGGTACAGACCACACACTTTTTACACGAATTGATTTCTTTCCCTGTCATAACGATAATCTATCCCTGCCAATTTCTCTTCCAATTCTGCTTTCGAAATGTCCAAATCTTCACACAGTGCATCCAAATCAGAGTAAAAATCTCTAAGTTTCAAATTTATAAAACTGAGTAACATTACCGGATCTTTTGGTATCATACTTATGCCTCTTTTCCTTTTTCTGGATTTTAGTATAACATAAATACCTCTTAGTGGATATGCCTTTTTTTATCTGAGTTCCGCTCCGTGCCTGCGTTTGCCCTACTTTCCATATATTACATGTTGAAAAAGGGCAGATTTGTATTATGATTGGTTTGTAACATTTTTGTAATAATTTCGTAATAATTTCATTGCTGTGCTTGAGGAAATTGTTGCGGAATCCCCCGAAAGGAGTATTTTATGAAAAAATTGAAGTTGTTAACAGTAACCGGACTTATTCTGGCCGGAATCGGCGGACAGACCCTTACCGCTCAGGCTGCTAACGTAGTCCATAATCGGTTGCTTCCAAACGGCGGCCGCGTAATTGTTGCCTATGGTTCAAACTGCAACATCCAAAACATTCAGAGTATTTTTGACCAATTGGAAAATTGTTTCCCTAACATTACTGTTCCGGAAGAAACCCCGGAAGAACTTCCCGAAGATGAACACGCCTTTATCAGGGAAGTGGTTAATCTGGTAAATATTGAGCGTGCCAAAGAAGGGCTCTCCCCGCTGACCATTGACACCAAAGTACAGGCAGCAGCTATGGTCCGGGCTAAGGAAGGGGAACAAGCCTTTTCCCACGCACGTCCTGACGGCAGGTCCTTGGCCACCGCACTGAAAGAGCAAAACGTCTCTTACACAAGAGCCGGTGAAAACATTGCATGGGGTCAACGTTCCCCCGAAGAGGTAATGACTGCCTGGATGAACAGCTCCGGACACCGCGCCAACATCATGAACCCTAACTTTACAACAATTGGTGTGGGATACTACGAAAACGCCAAAGGTACCGATTACTGGTGTCAGTTATTTACAAGATAATTTACATGGCAACCCCCGGCTACTTTGAAGTAACCGGGGAACGCCTGAAACCCAACATCATCTTTACATCTCTTTCACTTTAGCGAATAAATTTCCATCTTCCACATCAATCAAAATGGTATCTCCTTCATGGACTTTATCTGCCAAAATCAACTTCGCGGAAAGTGTTTCCACGTGTTTTTGAATATATCTCTTCAACGGACGGGCTCCGTATATAGGGTCGTATGCGTTATCTGCGATAAACTGCTCTGCGAAATCCGTCAGTTCCACGGATAATTCTTTATCTTCCAAACGCTTGTTTAAATCCGCAATAATCAGATGAATGATGCCGCCGATATGATCTTTGGTCAAAGGTTTAAACAAAATCACTTCATCCAATCGGTTCAAAAATTCCGGTCTGAAATGATTTTTAAGGTCATCCATCACCGCTTTCTCCGCGTGTTCTTCAATATTTCCTTCCCTGTCAATACCCTCAAGCAAATACCCTGCACCAATATTGGAAGTCATGATGAGAATGGTGTTCTTGAAGTCCACTGTCCTGCCTTGGGAGTCCGTAATACGTCCATCATCCAGGACCTGCAAAAGTACATTGAACACATCCGGGTGAGCCTT
>CAYRLN010000332.1:0-2593 GCA_964425065.1 uncultured Lachnospiraceae bacterium
TAAAATATACCCTATAAAGTGGACACGTAGAAGTTTATTTTGTACCCACACTTTAGAATCAAGACTTCCTGTCGGAAATTGTATCATCTCGTCAACTTCAAATTCGTACACACAACTCCCAATTTATTTCATCAACTTCTGCAAAGTATAAAGGAGTTCGTCCACTGTCTCTTCTTTCCCTTCACGTATATCATTTATCACACAACTTTTAATATGATTGCCAAGTAATACCTTATTAAAGCTGTTCAGTGCTGCACTTACCGCCGCAACCTGGGTTAAAATATCTGTGCAATAAGCATCATTTTCCACCATTCCTTTGATTCCGCGGATTTGTCCCTCGATGCGGTTCAGGCGGTGAACCAGATCCTTGTATTCTTTTTCAGAACGTTCTTTTGTTTTGCAGGCCGGGCAGCTGACTACTCCTTCAACATCCTTCCGCTCACAAACGATATTTTCTTCCATGCTCCTGCCGGTGCTTTTTTTCTTCTCTCCCATATCCAAACCACCTTTCTCACACATGCATCCTGTCCCTCGCCTCGTCGCTAGTACATATTATATACCCCCATAGGGTATGTTTCAATAGAAATATAATCCACTTGCACTTAATGATAAAAATAATTATAATTACCTTATTGCATAAAACATACTTTGTACCGATAAGGCAGACCTATAGAAAGGATGAGATTATGGGAATTAAACTCGTAGCAGACAGCACTTGCGATCTGTCGGAAGAACTGATTGAACAATATAACATCAGCATTATACCCCTTTGTATTGTGATGGGAGAGAAGAGTTATTACGATGGGCTTGAAATCAGCCCCGATGAACTTTATGAATGGGCAGACGCAAATAAAACCACACCAAAAACCGCAGCTACTTCTTTCGATTATGCATCGAAGGTATTAAAACCTTTTATGGAAGCCGGTGACGACATCATTTTCATTGGTATCGGTGAAAAATTAAGCACCACAGCCAACGTTATTCGCCTGATTGCTTCAGATAATGACTATGAAAAACTTCACGTGGTAGACTCCGCAAATCTTTCCACCGGTATCGGCTTGCAGGTGCTCTATGCTGCAAGACTTGCCGCCGAAGGAAAATCAGCAGATGAAATCGTGAGTTTAATAGAAACGCGCAGAGATAAGGTACGTGCCAGTTTCGTAGTAGAAACCCTGACTTACCTTGCAAGAGGGGGCAGATGCAGTTCGGTAACGGCACTCCTTGGAAATGCCCTCAGCCTGAAACCTGAAATCGTAGTGGAGGACGGTTCCATGAAGGTTGCAAAGAAATACCGTGGCAAACAGTCCTCCGTTATTCTGAAATATGCAAAAGATATGGAAGAGGCATTAAAAAAAGCCGACCCCACCTGCGTATTTATTACGCATTCCGGATGCGAACAGGAAATTCTGGATTCCGTGAGAGAATACTTAGAAAGTTTGAACCGCTTTGAAAACATCTACACCACCAGAGCCGGCGGTGTTATTTCCAGCCACTGCGGTCCCGGTACACTGGGCGTCTTGTTCTACGCCGAATAAACTTATCTGTCAGCAACACAACTGATTTTACTATAACGATGATGGCATCCATCTCGTCAACGCCACAAAAAGACCTGTACACCAAAAGGTGCACAGGTCTTTCATATTTACATGAATCTCTTCTTATGCGAAAGGATTTTCTGTAGGATACATCATGCCCTTAGGCTGGTTGAAGTTCAAGTCTTCAACAGGAACACCGATGTATTTGAATACTTCATACAGAGCCTTTCCGTAGTGGCCGAATGCTACTGCACCGTGATGAGGGTAGTTCTTCTCAATCAGAACGTGACGGTAGAATCTGCCCATCTCAGGAATAGCGAACACACCGATACCACCGAAGGACCTTGTTGCAACGGGAAGAACTTCACCCTGTGCAATGTAAGCACGGAGTTTGCAATCAGCTGTGCTCTGCAGACGGTAGAATGTGATGTCACCGGGAACGATGTCACCTTCCAAAGTACCCTGAGTTACTTCTTCAGGCAGATTTCTTGCCATGATCATCTGATATTTCATGCTGCAGAATGCCAATTTCTTGGAGCATGTATTTCCGCAATGGAAGCCCATGAATGTATCTTCATGTGTATAGTTGAATTTGTCTTTGATAGACTCTTCATACATATCCTTAGGTACGCTGTTGTTGATATCAAGCAGAGTAACAACATCTTCACTTACACAAGCACCGATGAACTCGCTGAGGCATCCGTAGATATCCACTTCACAGGATACAGGAATACCCATACCTGTCAGACGGCTGTTTACGTAGCAAGGTACGAAACCAAACTGAGTCTGGAATGCAGGCCAGCATTTTCCTGCGATTGCAACGTATTTTCTGTAACCTCTGTGTTCTTCTACCCAGTCAAGGAGAGTCAACTCATACTGAGCCAGTTTAGGAAGAACTTCCGGTTTCCGGTTGCCTGCGCCAAGTTCTTCTTCCATCTCTTTTACCTTAGCAGGGATACGGGGGTCATTGTCATGTTTGTGGAACGCTTCAAACAGGTCAAGTTCAGAGTTTTCTTCGATTTCAACACCAATGTTGTAAAGCTGTTTGATAGGAGCAT
>CAYRLN010000333.1:0-2592 GCA_964425065.1 uncultured Lachnospiraceae bacterium
ACATCGCCGCCGGAAACATCGCCGCCGGAAACCACTGCTGCGTCACCGCCGGATACGTCGGCCGCAGACACGGGCATTACGCCTGAACTTGTCAGTGTCATAACGCCTACCAGCAACCAAGCCAAAAGCCTGCTGCTGTGTTTGTGTTTGAAAAACTTTTTCAACATACTTCCTCCTTAATATTTACGTTCTTTTCTGTAAGCGCTTACATGGCGGAGTATAAAAAAAGCGTAACGTCCCTCTAACATTACGCATCCCCACGCAGCGCGAACAGTACTACCTATATTTTAGCAAATTTCGCCATTTTTTCAAGTAGTAAGATTGCACTATTTTTGTGTTTTTTTATGTATTTTTTGACCAAACAAAAAGTTTTTTGTGCACCTTTATCAGATATAAATTCCGAAAGCGTTTTCATAACTTAAATTTTTATAAAAAGTGTCCTAAACCAAGGTGGCATTTCACTTTTCTTTGCAAGTCCAAGTGAGCAGCCAGTTATGAAAAAAATTGTAGCGGCACGCAATTTAATTTGTAATCTTCCGCCAAAACTGGTAAAATAAGATTGACTAATCCGTCTGACTGAAACAAGGAGGTTTTTATGGATTTTTATCAGCAAAATATGCAACAGTCATATACCCCTTACACGCCGCCAAAGCCTAATACGTTTGCCACTTTGTCTTTTGTATTTGGCATTGCATCCGTGGCACTTCTGTGTACCGGCGTTTTCCCGATTCCCTTGGGAGCACTTGGCATTTTATTTGCCGTTCTCTCCAGACGCGGCAAAAAGATGGAAGGTTCTGCCATCGGCGGATGTATTACTTCTGCCATCGGGCTTGGTTCCGGATTGATTATGACTATCATGGTCTATGTGATGCTGATTTTCGGCGCAGTAAACTCTGTTATGGAAAATCCCGATGGTATCCCCACAGACCCCAATGTTCTCACTGACCAATTGATGGAGTCCATCTACGGGGAAGATTACAAAGAAATTTTCGAGCAGTATGGCATTGATTATGATAAAATGATGGATCAGATGAACGATATATACGAGTATTAAAACAGAATCCACCGGCATCCATTTTCTTTGGAAAGGAGGCACTTTCATGATTCCTATTTCAACAAACACTTACGGTTATGCGGGACCCTATGGTTCTGTCACTCCCTACACCGGCATCCAAAACCAAAACAGCCCTGATAAAGTCAAAGCCGGAAGTGGTGTAGAGCAGGAATGTCAAACCTGTAAAAACCGTAAATATCAGGATGGTTCCGACGAGATGGTATCCTTCAAGTCGGCTGCCCACATTTCACCGGAAGCTGCCGCTGTCAGGGTTCGGGCCCACGAGCAGGAGCATGTTTCCAATGCTTACAAAAAAGCCACCATGGAAGATGCCGAAGTTGTCCGCGCTTCCGTAACCATCCACATGGATGTGTGTCCCGAGTGCGGTCGTTCCTATGTATCCGGCGGCACCACCGAAACCCAGATTAAATATACAAACGAAGAAAATCCCTATCAGCAGATGAAAAAAGCCGCTGACGCCTATACATATAAAGGTATGAATATCGATATCGCAGTATAAGAGCAGAGAATTTTAGAACGGAGAATTATCATGCAACCTATTTATCAAACTTGTTCACAATTAAAAGAAAAGGCCCGCAGACAGTTGGAAGGCAAATACGGAACTGCCGTCGGCATGCAGATGCTGGTTAATTTAATCAGTTTCAGTGCCGGACTGCTGATTTCGGCATTTTTCCCTGCGACCTCAATTTTTACCTATGTAATACAACTCATTATCACCTTCCTCGTGTCCGCCATCGTCAGCGTTAGTTCCATCGGAATAACACTCTACCACTTAAACATCGCTTGCGGTGGTCCGTACGGGTTTGGCAACCTTTGGTTCGGATTTCAAAATCAGTTTTCCAAATCGTTGATTCTGTCTCTTGTTATAACCGGCATTACATTTCTTTATCAGGTAGTCATTGAGATACCCATGAATTTGTATGCTTCCACCTATGATATGACTTATATTTTCATAACAATCCCCGTCATGTTAATCGCTGTGGTTGTATATTTTTATTTTTCATTGTTATTCTCAACTGTGTTTTACCTCTTGCTCGACTATCCTACCTACAGTGCCGGAGAAATCTTAAAACTTGCCCCGAAGGTTATAAAAGGACACAAAAGGCGCCTTCTTTATATGGAACTCAGTTTTCTTCCGTTGACTTTATTGAGTATCCTCACCTGTGGCATTGGTATTCTTTGGGTAAATACCTATCGAAATATGACTATGACCAATTTCTATTTGGATTTGATGAATCCCGGAAAACCGGAATTCAACCAAACCGTATAATCAAAAAGGTGCAACCGTTATTCGGCAGCACCTTCTGTTTTACCTGTACTAATCCATTTCAAATATGCATTGATAAAGGAATCCAATGCACCGTCCAAAACCGCATCTGCATTTCCGCTCTCAGCCCCGGTTCTGTGGTCTTTTACCATAGTGTACGGCTGAAGCACATACGACCGGATCTGGTTTCCCCATGCAATATCCTTTACTTCGCCTCTGATATCCGATAACTTCTCGGCATTTGCCTCCT
>CAYRLN010000334.1:0-2590 GCA_964425065.1 uncultured Lachnospiraceae bacterium
TGTTACCCATCTCAAAACCGCCGGTCAACACATTTTGTACATCAAACAGACAGCAGTTCATCGTATCACGGCGTGCGGACATATCATGCACATAAATATAACCGTCACGACATGCCTGAATCTCCTCTGTTGTCATAAAGAACTTCTGATAAAGTTCCTTATTCAACTGATTAAAAATCAAACTTCGTTTCGTGGAAACCAACGCAGAGTCTGTGTTGGCATTTTCTTTATCTCCAATATACATGATGGACTGGCTCTTCTTATAAACATCATCCAACATGCGCACAAAATCCTGTTTATAGTTACGGTAATCCCTGTAACTTTTTGCTACGATTGGTTTTACCTGCTCCAATGCGCTCTCAACTATATTATGCATAATGGGAATAGGAATATCGTCCTGATCCAATTCATCTACTTTATCTACAACGTATTGACAAATACGGCGTTTTTCTTCTTCCGTGAATTTCGTCAAAGCTCTGTACGCACTTTTCCCAACCGCATTCACTACTTTTTGAACGTTAAATTTCTCTTTACTGCCATCTTTTTTGATGACCTTAACATTGCGTTTTGTGCGGTACTGTGCGCCGTAATCAACTGTATCAACCGTATTTTCCATATTATTGCTCATCCCGTTTCCTCCCATGTCCTCTTTATATAAACACCAAATATTGTGGCTTCATTTTTGAAGTCAATCAATATGTAGTGGCAATTATCAGTATAAGGAATAAAAGCAAAAAAGTCAACGGACAGCTCTATGTGATATTTACCAAAAATATCTTTCGTTTTTCTTAAGAATTGCCAGTTGACTCTTTTTTATGTTTTTTTTGCAGTTTCAAAAGACTTCTTTTTAGTCTCATTTTACATGCCGCTTCCGTTATATTTAGCTTCTCTGCTATTATTTTCATGCTGTCACAATGATCATAGCGGAGCCTTACAATCAAATAATCCTCCTGTTTCAAATTTCTTTTTACAAAATCCCATGTTTCCATGGCCTCCATTGAATCATCTTCAAAAACCGGCTCCTCTTGAAATGCTGCCGTTTCGCCGTTCACTGCTTTTCTTCTCTGTTCCGCTCTGTACTTCATGTATTTATATTTTGCAACATTCATTACATAGCCTTCCGGATTGTTCGAATCCATTACCATTTTAAAATGTGTCAGCACTTCATAATAGGTTTCCTGCATGACATCATCAATATCCTGATATGTGTCACATCTTGTGCGCAAATATTTGCGCACATCATAGCAGGTTTTATAATATAGTTTCTCAAAATATTCTTTATCTCCGGTATTCTCTAACATACAAAACTCCGTTTGAATTTATTCTGTTATATAATACCAATTGCATTTTAAATTTGAAGCGCACAAAACGCACCATTTTCAGGTGCGTTTTGCTCTGTTTTTCCTTATTCTCTTAAAAATAGCAACAACCAATATGCACATGCATGCGCCAAATATACCTCCGCAGGTATCTAAAAGCACATCCGCTGCGCTTCCCCATCTGCCGGGTACAAACAACTGATGTATTTCATCCGCAGCGGCAGAAAGGGCCACCCAGATTACGGTTATACCAATCAATATTTTTCTTTTTCCGAAATTGCATCTCAAAATACTATACTGTAAAAATCCCATTAGCGCATATTCCGCAAAATGCGCCAGTTTCCTAATCGGATGTTCAAAATACAGTGCCCATTCCAAGCGAATCTGTTCGTTCCATCCGCGCTTTGTCATATTATTCCAGAAGTCAACGCTCATTTGGGATACTTTAAAACTGATTCCACCTGAGGTTTCACTGTCTTGGGCCGAGAAACAAAAAATAATGCAATACAGCGCAAGAAGGAAAATCCCTGCCAGCGCTGTATATATCACTTTCCCTTTTTTACTCATTCAAGATGCTCTTCCACTGTCTGATAAACTTCAATTCTTGCGGAATCCATTTCAGGCATACCAACGAAAGTTGCTCCGTAATTAAATCCGCCTTCCACTTTTTCAATGCGGACGATTTCCATAAAAGCATGAAGTACCTCTTTTGTCCAGATGGTTAAATAACCTTCGTATACTGCACCGATAGTCAAAACCGCTTCACAGAAAAAACCAACGCCGTTTTTGGAAACATCCAAAATATCAATTAGTGCCTTGTCCGTAGTATTATTGTCCAATCTGTTCAAAACAAGTGTTGACTGTAACTCGGTTCTTTTCGTTTTTCTTCTCTCTTCCATAACCCTCATCCTTTCATACTGTATAATAGGTGGCTAAAACACTTCTTAAGAAATAAACATGGCATCTCCAAAGGAGAAAAACCGATAACGTTCTTTAATCGCTTCTTCATAAGCGGCGAGCACATTCTCCCTGCCGGCCAAAGCGGACACCAACATTACCAGCGTTGACTCCGGCAAATGGAAATTTGTAATCAGTGCATCCAACACCTTAAATTGATAGCCGGGATAAATAAATATCTCTGTGTTATCGCAGCACTCACATAGTCTGCCGTTCTCATCTGCCGCACTCTCAACGGTTCTGCAACTGGTCGTTCCCACGCAGATTACTCTGTTGCCGCTGTCTTTGGCACGGTTGATTTTTTCTGCTGCTTC
>CAYRLN010000335.1:0-2588 GCA_964425065.1 uncultured Lachnospiraceae bacterium
CTTCCTTCCTCTTGTCCTCAAACATAATCGTGAGATTCGGGTTCAAATATGCAGTCACATGTAATCTGCTCTTAACATCATCTTCTTTAAACCGGGTTTTGTCAAAAATCGTATCATCCGGCAGAAAGTTAACACTGGTACCGGTTTCTTTGGTCTTTCCGACAATGGGAAGCAGACCATCTATCAAATCAATTACCGGATTTCCTCTCTCATATTTGTCCTCATAGATGTGTCCGCCACTTTTGACTTGAACAGTCAATCTCGTAGAAAGTGCATTTACAACAGAGGAACCAACCCCGTGCAAACCACCGCTGGTCTTATACGCGGAATTATCAAATTTGCCGCCTGCATGCAATGTAGTAAAGACAAGACGTTCCGCACTGATTCCTTTTTCATGCATGCCAACCGGAATACCGCGTCCGTTATCGGTAATGGTTGCGGACCCGTCCGCTTCCAAAGTTACCCATATCTTATCGCAATACCCTGCCAAATGCTCGTCCACTGCATTGTCGACGATTTCGTATATCAAATGATTTAATCCTTTTGTAGAAACACTTCCGATGTACATTCCGGGGCGTACACGAACCGCCTCAAGTCCTTCTAAGACTGTAATACTGGAAGCATCATATGTATTTGTCTTTGCCATTTTCCACTTCTCTCCTTCGTGCTTTTTAGGTTGCACAAATCTGGTCTTATTATACCATAGATTTAGTGCTTTTTAAAGAAAAATCTACTATATATTGCAAAAAACTCTGCTTGGTAAGCAGAGTTTTTATTTCCTATACATGAAGTTTCTTTGTCGCCGCCAAAGCCAGTGCCCCCGGTCCGATATGACACGCAACACTAAGCGAAAGAGGGTCTACATGAATATGGTATCCGGGAAACATGTCTTGAAATTCTTTTTTAAATTCTTCTACTGCTTCATAATTATTGGTATGAGCCATCAGAAGCCATATATCTTTCTCTTCATTGATACCGCCAAAACGCTCTTCCATATCCTTTTTGATTGCGTTTAACATTATGTTTTTACCCTGGGCTGTTGTTCTCGCCTTTGCAAACGCATCCAATTTCTCTCCCTGAATGGTAAGAACAGGTTTCAGTTTCAGCATAGAGCCGATTGCCGCCGCTGCAGGAGTGATTCTTCCACCCTTCTTGAGATAGTAAAGCGTATCAAGCATAATGTAAATCGTGCTATTAAACTTATCCTCTTCCAGAATGGTTTTGATTTCTGCCGCATTTTTTCCCGCTTTCACCAGCTCCAGTGCATCCAATGCTGATTGTCTCTGGGTAACGGAAATACGCTGATTATTCACAACCTGCACCTTTCCGTCATAGTCCTCTGCCAGCATCATTGCACTCTGACAGGAACCGGACAAGCCACTGCTCATGGGAATATGAACTATTTCATCATATTCTTTTAAAATATCATCCCACAATTTTGTAACCGCTACCGGTGAGGGCTGGCTGGTGCAAATATCTGCGCCTTCCTCTAATCTTTTATAAAATTCATCCTGCGTTAAATTAATATCCTCAAAGAACTCTTCCCCATTAATCATAAAGGGCATGGGCAACACAAAAATGCCAAGTTCTTTTGCATGAGACTGAGTAACACCACTGTTACTGTCTGTCACAACTGCTATCCTAGCCATAATAACCTCCGATATTCATCACATAATACACACACACGAATTAATTTTACATTTAGATGGTATTAAAGTCAACCATATTAGAAATTCCATTTTTAAAATAATTCCGGAGTTCCTTATAAGTTTCGGAATTCAAACCGGGATCTTCCGCCAATATTTTTTCCGCACATTCTCCGGCTATTTTCAGCATATCCGCATCATTATAGATATCTCCGATCCGAAATGCCAAATCGCCGCTTTGACGGATTCCGAACAAATCACCGGGCCCTCTCATTTTTAAATCTTCGCCCGCAATATAGAAACCGTCATTGGATTTATTCAGGATTTCCAAGCGTTTCATTGTGTCGGCATTGTCATTCCCGCTTACAAATATACAATAACTTTGATGGGCACCTCGTCCTACTCTTCCACGAAGCTGATGAAGCTGCGCCAGGCCGAAACGTTCTGCATTTTCCACCATCATAACCGTTGCATTGGGTACGTTGATTCCCACTTCAATAACGGTAGTGGATACTAAAACGTCGATATGTTTTGCCGCAAACGCCTCCATAATTCTTGTTTTTTCCGCAGGTCTCATCTTTCCGTGAAGGTAGGCCACTTGAATATCGGAAGGAAGATCGGACCGAAGTTTTTCGGAATACTCCACCACATTTTCAAGTCCTTCCATTTCCCCTTCTTCCACCATGGGACAAATAACATAGGCCTGACGGCCTTTTTTCACTTCACCGGCAATAAATTTATAAGCCGTTTGCCTGTAATTCGTTCCCACCACGCAATTCTTTATGGGAAGTCTTTCTCCCGGAAGTTCGTCAATCACCGAAATATCCAAATCGCCGTATAAAATGATGGCAAGGGTACGGGGAATCGGCGTTGCACTCATGACAAGTACATGGGGCATTCCGCCGGAAATTTTTCCTTTTTCCGCCAGATTTTCCCGCTGTC
>CAYRLN010000336.1:0-2557 GCA_964425065.1 uncultured Lachnospiraceae bacterium
TTTTTGCCCGTTCTGCAACAGCCGGCGGACAGAAGTTCCCGGTTCACTGGGGCGGTGACTGTTGGTCGGATTATGTGTCCATGGAACAGAGTCTTCGCGGCGGCTTGTCCCTGATGATGTCCGGTTTCGGTTACTGGGCACATGACATTGGTGGTTTTGAACATACTTCCACTGCAGATGTTTATAAACGATGGGTTGCTTTCGGACTTCTTTCTTCTCACAGCCGTCTCCACGGAAGCCAGTCTTACCGTGTGCCCTGGTTGTATGATGATGAAGCGGTAGATGTAGTGCGTTTCTTTGTGAAATTGAAAGCAAGACTGATGCCTTATTTGTACGAGACAGCAATTTTCACCAATAAAACAGGTATTCCTACCATGCGTAGTATGGTAATGGAATATCCCGGGGATAAAACCTGTGGATTCCTGGATAAGCAGTATATGCTTGGCGACAGCCTGCTTGTTGCACCCATATTCAATGAGGATAGCATTGCAGAATATTATCTGCCGGCAGGTACTTGGACCAACTTCTTCACCGGGGAAAAGGTTGAGGGAGGAAAGTGGATTACGGAGAAACACGGATATTTGAGTATTCCTCTTATGGTAAAAGAAAACTCTATTGTGGCATTGGGCGCCCGCGATGATGCACCGGATTACGATTATGCAGACGGAGCGGAACTGCGTATTTATGAACTCAAGGAAGGCGAAACAGTTACAAAATCCGTATATAACATGAACCGGGAAGAAGATTTGAACATAATTGCCGTAAAACTGGGCAATACGGTTACGATCGATGTTCAGGCTAAGAAGGCATATACCGTCAGATTGATGAATGTGACAGGTGTGTCAGTAGAAGGAGCAACGGCAAAAACAGAAGGAAATGATACAATTCTTATTCCTTCTGCGGGTCATATTGTGGTACAATTATAATAATTAAACTTAAGTGAGCAGGGTTTTCCGGGTGGGAACCCTGCTCATTGTGGAGATAATATATGAAACCAAAGAAAAAGAACCGGATTGTTGCATTAATCAGTAAAGCGAAAATAAGAACGCAGTTGTACCTCATATATACGATAGCGGTATTTTTGCCGATTTTGACAATCGGTTCTTTTTTGATGATTAATACGGGGAATCTTCTCACCAACTATTACCGTGATTTGCTGGAATCGGACAACCTGCGCGTAAAGACAATTTTGTTTGAAATCACAAACCAGCTTTATAACATTTCTGAGACTATTTCTTTTGAGGATGCACTTCAGGATGTGCTGACGTCGGAGAGTTCCCAAAAAGAGGATTATACAAATCCGGTTTTATCCTATGCCACAATCAACAACTACCTGACCACTCATGCGGAGATTGAGGATATTACAATTTATACGGACAATCCATATGCAGCGGAATATATCCATTTTGAATATGCGGACGAAACCATTAAGCAGAAGGAGTGGTATCGGAAGGCTTCCGGACAGGCAAGTTGCTTTTGGACGCCGATTGAGAGGATAGATAAGTATGGGAATTCATACTGGAATCTGTGTCTGATCCGAAAAGTGCCCATTATGGAGGGAGATTATCATGCGGTACTTGTTATTTGCATCAGCGATAATTACCTTCAGACACGTATTCAGAGTAATGAGCACCGCATTGAAGTGGTTTCTGATACCGGAAAAGTTTTTTACAGCTCGGAGCGTACCGGATATGGAGAGGCGCCTACGGTTTATATCGACTATACGGACCGTTATTATACCTATGAGGGTTCTGTGTGGGAGGATGAGTTAAAATTATTTACGAATGTATCATCCCTGCAGATTTACCAGTCGGAAAGTACGCTTTATGTCGTGACCATGAATGAAAATGCTTATAAGGATATTAGGAATATTATTTTAACCTGTTTGCTTATTATCGTGGTAGCGATGGCGATTCCGGCGATTTTGATTCATTATTTTACCGTCTACTTTACCGGCCGTATCAATGTCCTGCGTCAGGAGATGAAAAAGGCAAGTAAAGAGGAGTATGATATTATTCCTGCCTATGAAGGTGAGGACGAACTTTCCGAAGCCTTTGCGGATTTGCAGGTCATGGTGCAACGTATCAAAGAAAAAGATGCGCGAATGTACGCAGTTAAGATTAAAGAGCAACAGCTTTTGAATGAACAGCAGGTAATGGAGATGAAGATGCTTGCCAGTCAGATTAACCCGCATTTTCTTTACAATACGCTGGAGAGTATCCGTATGCAGGCCTTGACGGCGGGAAATAAGGAAGTAGCGGGAAGCGTAAAACTGCTTGGGAAATCCATGCGTTACGTGTTGGAAAATACCGGAACATCGTCCATCACGTTGCAAAAGGAACTGGATTATATCGAAACCTATTTAAACATACAAAAAATCAGATTTCGTGACAGGGTAAATTACTCTCTTGTGATAGAAGAAGGATTGTCTTTGGAAAAGTATCTGATTTTACCGTTGCTTTTACAGCCTGTTATTGAGAATGCGATTTTGCATGGATTGGAGCAGGTGGAAAATAACGGAAAGATAGAGGTTCGTGTTTTTCTGGAAGAAGAGGAA
>CAYRLN010000337.1:0-2554 GCA_964425065.1 uncultured Lachnospiraceae bacterium
TTATTTTCTATTAACATAAGTTCTCAAAAGTTTTCCAAAGATACCCATGTTAATTGATTGAACTCATTATACAAGACATATGCTTGTCCCGTCAATATTTTGTGTAAAAAACTGTAAGATTTTATAATCTTTTTAGATTAGAATAACCTTAAACGGCTCTGGTTACTTCCTTCAGCCATTCGCCCTCTTCTTCGCTCAGATAAGGCGAAACTTTCTCAAATACCTGACGGTGATATTCGTTGAGGAATGCCCTGTTTTCAGCCGTCATGTACTTCACATCAATTGCTTCCAGGTCAATGGGCGCAAAGGTAAGCGTATCGAAACTCATAAACTGACCGTCACCATTTTTTTCATCATTCTGTGCAACCATAATATTTTCAATACGGATACCATGGCTTCCTTCTATATAAACACCCGGTTCATTGCTGACATCCATGCCTGCCTCAATAACGGCTTCCGTCATGCCTTCCACAAACTTCCAACGGATATTCTGGGGGCCCTCGTGTACATTCAAAATATAACCGACACCGTGTCCCGTACCGCACTTATAGTCAATTCCCATATTCCAAAGGGGTTGTCTGGCAAGAATATCCAGATTTCTTCCGGTACATCCGTAAAGCCATTTTGCGTGAGTAAGTTGTAACATACCGGATGCAACTGCCGTATAATGGCGTTTGATTTCCTCTGAAATGGGACCAAGTACAATGGTTCTTGTCACATCTGTTGTTCCGCCCATGTACTGTCCGCCGGAATCCACAAGAAGCATTCCCTCCGGCGCCAGCACCGCATGGCTTTCCGGTGTTGCCTCATAATGCATCATTGCCGCATTGGCATTGTAGCCGGAAATAGTGGGGAAAGACAAATCCAAAAAGCCCGGAATTTCCCGGCGCAAATTATCCAGATAATCCGCTGCGGTAATCTCCGTAATCTCAATCTTTCCTACATTTTTCTTTACCCAGTAAATAAACTTAGTCAAAGCAACGCTATCCTGCAGATACACTCTCTTCATGTTTTCCAATTCCACAGGGTTCTTGATTGCCTTTAATAACTCAGTTGGATTCTTTTTATTTTCCGCACTGCATTTTTCCCCTACTTTTTTGTACAACGTATAATTGCAATGTCTCATATCCGTCAGAACTTTTCCACCGGCAACCATTTCTGTTTCCAGGAAAGTAACCACTTCATTGTAATCCCGCACAATTACCCCTGTCTTCCCAAGATGACCGGTTACCTCCTCACAAAGAGCTTCCTTTTGAATAAATAAATATGCCTTTTCTTCTGTGATGTAACCGTAACTCAATGCAACCGGATTGCACTCAACATCACAACCTCTGATGTTAAAAAGCCACATCAGGTCATCCAGTTTCGTAAGAAGCAGGGAATCTGTATTCTCCTCTGCCATTTTCTTTCTGACGTCACTCAGTTTTTCAGCCACACTCTTACCGGACAGTTCATCGGAGATTACAAATGTTTTTCCACAGGGAAGAGCCGGTCTGTCCGCCCATACTTTCTCCGCCAGGTCCTCTTCATACGCAATTTTTACGCCTTTATCTGTCAACGTCTTTTCATACAAGGCTCCCGCGGAAGCATTGACCACTCTTCCGTCAAACCCTAGAGTCTGACCGTTTTCCATCTTGTCTTCCAACAACTCTAAAATGGTAGGAACCCCTTCCTCTCCCATTTTGAAAAGAGTCACACCGGTTCCCGCAAGTTCCTTTTCCGCCTGAATAAAGTATCTGCCGTCAGTCCAAAGTCCTGCGCCTTCCTGCCAAACTACCAGCGTACCGTTTGAACCGGTAAAACCGCAGAAATATTCTCTCACCTTAAAATACTCATTCACATACTCCGAATTATGAAAATCTGCTGTCGGCACCATGTAAAAATCAACACCGGATGCCTTCATGACATTTCGCAACGCTTCTAATCTGCCCAAAATCTTTTTGTTTTCCATTTTAATATCCTCCTGTAACTTCGCCCTTGCAAAGACCTACCGCTCTGGATGTACCAATCCGGTCGCAACCCAATTCCAAAAATGTTCTTAAATCCTCCAGCGTAGAAACACCGCCTGCGGCCTTTATTTTCACTTCAGGACCGATGTTCTCCTTCATCAGTTTGACATCTGCAACAGTAGCTCCATCCGTTCCAAAACCGGTGGAAGTCTTAATGTAGTCAGCACCCGCCTCGGTAACGGATTTACACATGGCTGTTTTTTCCTCTTCTGTCAGATAACAGGTCTCAATAATGACCTTAAGTATATGGCTGCCACAAGTCTCTTTCAGTTCTCTGATTTCTGCCGTTACTTTGTCATAATCCCCATTTTTGACATCGCTGATATTGATGACCATATCGATTTCATCACAACCGTCTTCCAGGGCTTTTCGGGTTTCTGCAACCTTTGCCTCTGTGTTGCAATAACCCAGGGGAAAGCCTACTACGGTACAAATATTTATTTCTCTTCCAAACTGTTCCCTCACCCTTTTTACATAACAGGAAGGGATACAAACACTGGCAGTTTTATACAAAATCGCCTCTTCACAAAGTTTCCGTATATCCT
>CAYRLN010000338.1:0-2515 GCA_964425065.1 uncultured Lachnospiraceae bacterium
TATTAAGGTCTTCCGTATCACCATCAGAATAAGCATCTTCATTCTTATACCACCTTAAGTCAAACCTAGGTTTGGGATTCAGTCTTTGAATCATTTCTTCATACATTGTCCTTCTCTCCTTTTTCTATAACCTATTGCATTGATCCTATTATTGTTGCGACAAATCAGACAACTCTAAATATATTGTCTCTCGTACCAACTGTAGCATATAATCCATATCCAATAAATAATTTTTCAAAAGTTCCTCATTTCCTCCGTAACAAGCGTTAATGGAATCTGCTGCCATATTATCCATTGCCTGCAACGCTTTTCTTACGGAAGTAAGCGGTTGCGCATAGTCCATCAATTGAAATTTTTGACTCATCTTGAGTTCCACAGTCTTTTGCAATATCTCAACGGATTTCTTAGCTTCCTTTAAGAATTCTGCTTTTTCACCCCGAATCTGCTTGCGATATGTTTCATAATCACCATATCTATCCTGATAATTTGTCATCAAATCCTTTATTTTTTCTATAATCCCAGCCACATCATCCGTATTTTCTGTTTTGCAATCTACCGGAATATTCACATCCTCTTGGTATGCTGCACTTCCTTTTTTATTCGTTAACACAAGACATCCACAGACAGCCGCCTCTCTGGGAATCCTATCCTTGCCGGGATGTTTTCCAAAGTCCACATACACCTTGGCTAAGCACATCATTTTCGCCATTTCATCCGGTTTCAAACCAATTAGCGGAATCCACTGTATCTCATCTTGGGTCGCCTCAATAATCGGCTCTATTGCTTCTAATCCTTTCTTCGGATTATATAGGCAAATATTACGTCTCTCTAAGACCTCATTAAGTTCATCTGCAATTTGAACAATCTGGTCATTGATGTAATCTTTCAAAAAGAAACTCTCCCCCAAACCCAATTTGTTCTCTACGAAATCCTTGGCATAATAGGATTGCACAAAATGAACTACATTCTTACGCTGCCTCAATTCAAATATATCCAGTTCATCCCCCACAAATCTATCGGCAAACGCTTCAAGATAATTGTCAACAGAAAGCCACCATATCATGGCAGTTCCCCGAACACATTCTTTTACCAAATGAATCTGTGTCTCCGCCAATACCAACACAGAATCTTCCGCATCAACATATCGGGTTACATATTTCACCCTATATTTCAAGAAAGTCTCCGGAGTCGGACATTTTACTTCATCCCTATTTGGATACACCATATAATTTTCAATTCCCAAATCGGTCAAACATCGGCTATACTGATGCAACAATTCCGTTCCGCCCGTAGCCACATTTGCCGGTGCCAATAAATATACTCTCATGTTTCCCTCCATTCATCGAATCGTACGCTTTGTGAGTATCTATAGAACACCCGCCACCTCAAGCATAGTTCGAATTTTATCTTCATATCTAAACAATTCCTTTACCTTTTGGTAGCCGCGCTTTGCAATTTGCTTTCTCTCTTCTTCATGTTCCAGATAATACTCACATTTCATTACCGCATCTTCCAAGCCGGTATACATTACTACTTCTTCCCCATCGATAAAATATTCTGCAATTTCCGGCTGATAATTGGTCAGTAAAAAACCGCCGCTTCCCATGATATCGAGTGCTCTTAATGGAATACCCGACTGAATACATTTTAAAGATATATTCAAATTCACCTTACTGTTTTTAAACACCTTGGGCATCTCATCAAAATATCCTGCAGAACCTTTCCACTGCACCCGAGGTGCTTCTTCTGCCTTATCAGGTCCATACAGATGTACCTGATAATTTTCGCTGAGGAAATCCAATAGCAGCACCCGTTCCAAATGTGTCACATGCTTAGCCACGGTGATAACCAAGCCTTCTCTGTCCAGTTTTAAATTTGTCTGCCCCAATGCCTCATAACAGCTGTTCATTTTCTCTACCAGTTCATCCGAAATCACTTGCGGAAGTAAATAGCTGCCATACAATTTCAACTGTGTCTCAATTGCTGCAGTCAGATATCCTTTTTCATATTCATTAAGGGGCATCATCAACACCGGCAACACAGATTCATATAATTGACCAACCATGGAAATATCAGCACCGTATTTCTTTTCATCCTCTTCTGACGTTTCCACCTTGTCCAATCGCTCCGTATTCACAGCCAAAGGCAGATGATAGACATTCCGGAATCCTTTTTTCTGATATCTCTCACATTCTGCCCTGTCAAAAAAGAAAACGTAGTTTGTCCTATATCCCAAGGTTTCTTCCATATTTTCCATCTTGATGGGGCTGTCATAACTCCAGGAAATATAAGGCAAGTCCTTTGCGGCACATATCTTGGCAAGTATCGGATAATAGTTCACACTAAATACTGCCTCATATTGCTCCTTTTCCAAGAGTTCATTTACCCTTTTCTCAAAATAGGCATCTGCCGATAAATCAGACAACTTATAAAGAATATTCCTATATTCAATTCCCATTTTTGAAAGAGCATCCATTATATCCTGTTGCGTGTATGCTCCCATATCATAAAGCAA